>NZ_JAYKKE010000003.1:0-34637 GCF_036336025.1 Stomatohabitans albus | reverse complement strand
CGTGTTGTGGGCTCTGAGTTGCCGTCTTTTGCGTTTTCACCTAATGGGAGGCAGATGATTCTTACTGATTTTTATGGGGTGCATTGGGTGAATGACGGTATGGTTCAGTCGTTTGCATCTGCTCCTGGCACTGGTGGAACCAGGGGGTTAACGATAGATAATGATGGCAATTTTCTCGTGATGTTGCATTTAGGGGTATCTGATATTGGTGGGGAGCGGGGTTTTGCTTCTCGTTTTGTGTATCGCCAGGGTGATGGGTTTGGGTCCTATGAGCAAATCATTGATGGTAGTTTTTATCCTTGTGGTAAAAATATATATTTACATTCCTACGGAGATGAGTTTAAGAATATTAAACCTCTTGATCCAAAATTTGGGCAAATTGTAGAGTACAAGTATGATTGGTCGACTCATCATATGAATAGAATTGACCGAGGTGAAAATGTATTTTCAAATAACATTGAGAAGCATCAGTGTGATAAGAATAATTCAACAATCTATTATGTAGGATCAGATATTAATGGAAGTGATCTATTGGGCTATTGGGATGAAGGTTCTGGATTTCACGATCAACTCAATTATCATCCTGTAGATGTACGTAGTGCGAATGGGACTCAAGTAGTTTCTTTTTATGATGATAAAATATTTTATATTGATGATAGTGATATTGTGAGAAGTATTGATAAGGTGTCTGGTGCGACCGAGGATGCGTGGCCGGTTAAGGATCGTTTTCCTGAGCTGTTGATTGATATGGATAATAAGCCGACGTATTCCATTCAGGACGATTCGATGTTTATCTTTGGGCGGTTAGCTACCCACACGAAACAATGGGTTGTGGGAGAGTTTGATTTGCGCACGGGGGCAACCAAGGTGAAAAAGCGGGTGCCGGTTTTAGATACGGCGTATCCAGAGATCGAGTTGATGGATGCAAGGATCGTGAATGTGGATGGGGTGCGTGCCTGGCTCAACGGCCTACCCGATATGCCTGACTAACCGCCTGCACGACGGAGGCAGTGGTACCTGGTGGTATCTGGCAAGGTAGCACCAAGGCCTATGCCCCAGAACCTCAACCCGCTCCACCACCACAAGGGTGGAGCACGCCCAAGAACCGTATTTAGCGACCGAGTTTCTTAGGTTGGTCCAGTGTGATGACCTGCACATCAATCACGCCTGAACTCAAGTTGCCGAGTTGCTCAAAGACCACCGGGGAAAGGTCAAAACGCCGTTTCGTCCATTCGGCAGGGCCCCAGTCAGTGGTGGTTGCCGTTGCCATACGCCCATTCTTCGCCACAATAAGCACCGGCGTACCACAGGGCAGTTCACGGGTCGCCAAGGTTGGGGCATACATGTCATAGGTCACCATGCACGCCGTGGTGGTGCCGTGCTCTTCAGCGCCATACCAACTGGCCAGCCCCTCCATCAACGTGCCCGTTGGCACGGGAGGGAGTTTGAGTGGGTTAATGCGCATCATGCCTTGGCTGGGCGGAAGGATATGAGTCACATTAACCGGCGCGTTGGCCGGAAGCTGGGGTGCGAGTTGCGCGCCGGGGGGCGCGAGTGTGGGCGTGCTGTATTGGCTGCCACCGGCATAGGGTGCCGTGCCTGGATTCGCGGCTGGGGGCTCGGGTACCGGTGCATTCTTAGGGCGCAAGGATTCTGGCAACTCGGCAACTGAAATCTTGGGTACCTCAATAGGTACTTCACTGGGCACCACCTCAACGGCCTTTGGTAAGTCCTCAGGCACCCGGTCATTTAGCGTTTGGTTATGATCCTCCGGCTTCACCGGTGAGACCGGTGGGAGGTTGTCCTCTTTGGGTAAGAACTCTTGTGGATCGCGAGTTGCCTGCACCTTTGCATAGAGTGATGGTGCCGGCAGCGGATCAGCCTTTGACTGGGTAAATGACAGGGCAATAGACGTTACCGCCCCACCACCGATGAGCGCGACTAGCGCAAGGGGGAGTGGGCCGTATTTGAACAGAAGGCGGTCCGAAGTTGCCATAGGTGCTATTCTAAATCGTCTATTTGTTCGCGCCCGTTAGTGAAATCACGGCGGGATTCGTCACAGGAGATTATCCATGGCCGTAAAAGGCAATATCGACAAAGCTTCCATCATCAAAGAATACGCCACCCATGAAGGTGACACCGGAAGCCCAGAGGTTCAGGTCGCGTTATTGACCGCCCGTATCAACCACTTGACAGAGCACCTCAAGACCCACCCCAAGGACCACCACAGCCGTCGTGGGTTGTTGATGCTCGTTGGTCAGCGCCGCAACCTGTTGAAGTACCTCACGAACGTGGACATCGAACGGTACCGTTCACTCATTGCCCGCCTGGGGCTCCGCCGCTAGACAATTCAATGGCGTTTAATACACGCCTCACCAGCGCCGATGGTGTGAGATTGCGCCTATTTTCACACCTCGGTAGTTCTAAGAGCACGATCGGCTACGCTAGCCGCGTGCTCTTTGTGGTTTTCGGTGGTAAACATCTGAACGCCAAGCGGTGAGGTAGTTATCACTGGGAACCAAGGGAGTGCAGACGTCTCTGGCCGGTGCGATTGGCGTGCCGGTCTGTTCTAAGTGAAAGAGTTAAACGAAACAATGAGTAAATTAGGCAAACACGTTGTCAACGGTACGGTTGGCAATGCGGAAATCGTGTTTGAAACCGGCAAGGTTGCCGGTCAGGCCCACGGGGCCGTTATCGCCCATCTTGGTGGGTCCACCCTGCTGGTCACCGCCACGGCCAGCCGTGATGTACGTCCTGGCACAGACTTCTTCCCCCTTACCGTTGACTTTGAAGAGCGCATGTACGCTGCCGGTAAGATTCCTGGCTCCTTCTTCAAGCGTGAAGGTAAAGCCAGTGAACAGGCCATTTTGACCTGTCGTTTGGTTGACCGTCCCATGCGCCCCACCTTTGTTGAAGGGCTGCGCAACGAAGTTCAAATCATTATGACCTCCCTGGCCGCTGACCAGGTGAACCCCTTGGATGTGCTCGGTATTAATGGTGCCAGCGCCGCGTGTATGGTTGCCGGACTGCCCTTCCACGGTCCGGTCGCTGGCCTGCGTATGGGTATGGACCGCGACGGTAGGTGGACGCCATTCCCGACCTACCAATGGATGACCGAAGAGGGTGTCTTTGACCTGGTTGTTGCTGGTCGCTTAAATAAGGAAAGCGGCGAAATTGACATTTTGATGGTTGAAGCTGAAGCCACCCCCAATGCCACACAGATGGTTGAGATGGGTGCCACCAAGCCAACCGAAGAGGTACTCGGTAAGGCCCTAGAAGAAGCGAAGGGTTACCTGAAAACCCTCTGTGACTTGCAGCTTGAGTTTGTGGACAAGGCTGGGGTCAACGACCACGACCTTCCCATCAGCATTGATTACACTGATGAGGTCTATAAGGCGGTAGAACGTGCCGCAAAGAAGGGCCTCAAGAAGCTGTACGCCGATGAAGATATGGCCAAGGCTGAACGAAGTGAAGCGGTTGCAGAGTTAAAGGAAGCCGCCTTAGACGAAGCCTTTGACGTGGTCACCGAAGATATGACCGATGAGGAACTGGAACGCCAAGCACTCAATGCATTCAAGCATTTAGAAAAGGCCACCATTCGTCGTCGTATCGTTAAAGACGGGGTTCGTATTGATGGCCGTAGTGCCACCGATATCCGCCCCTTGGCCGCTGAAGTTGGTGTGCTTGACCGTGCCCACGGGTCTGGCTTATTTACCCGCGGTGAAACCCAGGTGCTCAATATCGCTACCTTGGGGATGGCTCGTGAAGCCCAGCGCATTGACACGATTAACCCCGAAGAAGAACGCACCTACATTCACCACTACAACTTCCCGCCCTACAGCGTTGGTGAAACAGGTTTCATGCGTGGCCCCAAGCGTCGTGAAATTGGCCACGGTGCCCTGGCTGAACGCGCACTCGTGCCCGTACTCCCCAGCACCGAGGACTTCCCCTACACGATCCGCCTAGTCAGTGAAGTACTGTCCTCTAACGGCTCCACCTCAATGGCCAGCGTGTGTGGGTCAACCCTGTCCTTGATGGATGCCGGTGTCCCAATCGCCGCTCCGGTAGCTGGTATCGCGATGGGGCTTATCCACGAAGATGGTGACTATGTAACCTTGACCGATATTCAAGGGGCAGAAGATGCCTTTGGGGATATGGACTTCAAGGTGGCTGGTACGGCTGATTTTGTGACCGCCTTACAGTTAGACACCAAGTTGACTGGTATTCCGGCCCATGTACTCGGCAATGCGTTAACCCAAGCACGTGAAGCTCGCCTTGAGATTCTTGACGTGATGGCCAGCGCGATCAAGGAACCACGTCCAGAGGTCAACCCCAACGCCCCGCGTGTCCATGTGGAGTTCATTCCAGCGGACAAGATCGGTGAAGTCATTGGGCCGAAGGGCAAAATCATCCGTGAAATCAGTGATGAGACGGGTGCCCAGATTGATATTGAAGACGAAAACGGGCGTGGTGTGGTGCGCATCTACGCCACCGACGGTGCCGCTGCTGATGCCGCCCTTGCTCGGGTCCGTCAAATCGCCAACCCCGTGGTCCCACAAGTTGGTGAACGCTACTTCGGTACGGTGGTCAATACCGTTGACTTCGGGGCATTTGTCAGCTTGACCCCTGGCACCGATGGGCTCTTGCACATCTCCAAGCTCGGTGGCTCAAAGCGTCTTTCCCACGCGGATGAAGCGGTAGACATCGGTGAAAAGCTCTGGGTTGAAGTCACCGAAGTGAAGAACGGTGGCAAGTATTCCTTGACGCTCATCGACCCGGAAGCCTCAAGCGACGTTGACCCAGTGGTCACGCCCGCCAATGAAGAACCGGTTGCGCGTAAAACTGACCGTGACGACGAAAAACCCGCACGGACAAAGGTGACCGAGGATGATGACGATGAGGCACCGGTCCGTCGGGCGCGTCGCCGCAATACCGACGATGACCAAGAAAAGCCTCGTCGTGCGCGCCGTCGCGCGAGCAGCGATGATGAGGATGACACCAGTGTGCGTCGTCCACGCCGTCGCCGGAGTGCCGGGGATGATGAAGAAGACGCCCCCGTTCGTCGCGTTCGTCGCCGTACCCGTTCCGCTGAATAGTGATTGACGGTGTACACCTGACCACCCTGAGCAATGGGCTCAAGGTGGTCACCGAACCAATCGCCTCCGTCCGGTCTGCATCCATTGGCTTATGGGTCAATGTTGGTAGCCGAGATGAGGCTGACCCAACCCAGGGCGCAACGCACTTTTTAGAACATCTGCTCTTCAAAGGAACCGCAACGCGTAACGCCCTCCAACTTGCCCAAGTGCTCGATGAGGTCGGCGGGGATATGAACGCCTTTACGACCAAGGAATACACCGCCTATTACGCCCGGTGTATGGACCGTGATGTTTCCCGCGCCATTGATGTATTGAGTGAGATGCTCACCGCGTCCACGTTCCCTGATCGTGAGATTGAGAGCGAACGTGATGTGGTCTTAGAAGAGATCAACATTCACTTTGATACCCCAGACGACCTTGTGCACAGCGTGTTTAGCGATGCCCTCTTTGGCACCCATCCCTTAGGCCGTGAGATTCTCGGCACCCGAGATTCCATGAACGCCATGACACGTGAACAAGTGATGCAATGGTGGCAAGACCGCTATACGAGTGATCAAATTGTGCTTGCCGCAGCCGGCAATGTTAACCACGATGAGATTGTGGCCCTCGCCCAAACCCATCTGGCATCAGCTAAACCCGCCTCTGGGGAACATGAAGCCCGAAATGCCCCGTCTAACGGCGTTGTTGATGGCCTTCGGGTGCGTACCCGCCCGACAGAACAGGCCCACGTCGTGATCGGACATAAAGGGTTACGTCGTGGCCATGAACTCCGGTGGGCTTCTTCGGTGATGAACCAGGTCCTCGGTGGTGGAATGGCCAGCCGGTTATTTCAAGACATTCGTGAACAGCGTGGCCTGGCCTACACCGTGTACAGCTTCGGTCAGAATTACATGGACACCGGCACCCAAGGCGTCTACCTCGGAACAAACCCAGCCAAACTTGATGAGGCCGTCGGTGCGGTGCGAGATCAGCTCTCACTCATGGTCCGTGAAGGTATTACCGATGCTGAATTGCGCCAAGCCAAGGGCTATCTGACCGGTGCGACGCTACTAGGGCTCGAAGATACGAGTGCCCGGATGAGCCGTCTCGGCCGGGCGATGATTACCGGACAGCAGTTGCTTTCCTTTGATGAGATTGTGGCCAATATCGAATCGGTCACGATTGACCAGGTTGCAGCCGTAGCCCAGGAAACCCTCGCTGGCCAACACGCTGTTGGTATCGTCGGGCCGCTTGAGGCCGCCGATGTACCAAACCTTGCTGACGGTATCACCGTTTAAGGACGTCGTAGGGCTTCTTAGTCGCACGATTATTCCACACGATTGTGCAACCACCCATTGAGGTAAGCGCGTAGCGGCAGTTTTTAGTCAGTTTTAGCCGCCAACCGCTTACCTCAAACGTAGCTACCGTGGCCAGCGCAGTAGGCTTACCCCATGATTACAGTTGCGGTGATTGGCGCCAGAGGGCGCATGGGGTCAACAGTTTGTGAGACGGTGGAGCACACCGAAGGCATGGAGCTGGTCGCAGCCATTGACCAGGGCGACGACCGTGACGCTATCGTGAAGGCCGGCGCTCAGGTGTGTGTAGAGTTTTCCACCCCAGCCACGGTGCATGACAATGTGGCCTGGCTCTTGGATAACGGAATTCATGCCGTTGTTGGGGCAACGGGCATGACAAGTGCCGATATAGACGACCTTCGCCGTCGCGCAACGACGGTCAACTGCCTGGTTGTGCCCAATTTTGCTATCAGTGCGGTGCTGTTGATGCAGTTCGCAGCACAAGCCGCCAAGTACATGCCCAACGTCGAAATCATTGAATTACATCACGACCGTAAGGTAGACGCCCCTTCAGGCACGGCCATTCACACGGCAGAAGCTATAGCAACCAACCGTACCCAGACCCCGGAGATTTGTGGGCCAGCAGGGCATCCCGCCCGCGGGTCAGAACATCATGGGGTAATGGTGCACAGCGTGCGCTTGCCAGGGCTCCTTGCCCACGAAGAAGTGATCTTCACCGCCCAAGGTCAGGCCTTAACCTTGCGTCAAGACTCCTTTGACCGCTATTCCTTCATGCCAGGGGTTGTGATGGCCATTCAGCGTATCCATACGTTGAACGGGCTTGCCGTTGGGCTAGACGCGGTTATGGCGTAGCCGAAACTACCCGCACGCTGGCCCCACCCACACAGCACACCAAGTGGGTCAGCCCACCACTGTCCCGTTAGATGGACGAGGGCACGATCTACGGCTGGAGGTTCCTAGGCTCGGTCACCACCGAGGAGGTGGCGCAGTTGTTTCCAGCCATGAAAGTTACCGGGGCCATCGCCAGGGGTGGCCACATGCTCCATGGGACTCCAGTGTGGCGGCTCGGCGCTGATTAACCGGTCATAGAGATTGAGGTCGGCATCCAAGTCGCGTTTTCCATCATGGGTGAGATAACTGACCCGTGCGCAGCGTGCCACAGAAATACGTTTCTTGGTTTCGATGTCCAGGCTCTCTTCTTCTGCACGGATATAGGGCGTGTGCCACCCGCCATCTTCAACGTGCGCTGGGGTAGATGCGTCATACGCTTCACGCATGGCCTCTGCGGCGAGGCGGATTTCCGGCTGGGCGAGCGGGGAGCAGCGTTGAGCAAAAAAGTTCTGCCATTCCGTTGAACTCACAATCACCGTTTGCCACATAAAGGGTTCGAGTAGCCGGTTCGTAATCTGTTTGTGTACGCCGATGGCTTGGAGCGTGCGTACCTGTTCCACCGCAGCATCCCTGGCAGCCAGCCAGGCCGCCATAGCGCCCTCGGCGTCGTCAACGAGTTCACTGGCCTGCATACCTTTTTGATTAGCCCCAAACTCCATAGGCACTGCAGGATTCGTCATCACCCGTTCGATCTGCTTTGCCACCGGAATGGCCCGCGAAGAAGATGAATTACGGCTAAACACGCGGTGGGTATTCAATTCGGCCAGCACAAAGCGGTGCAAGGTGACTTCAATGGTCGTTAATCGAGCACCCGTATGGCTCACAGAGTCGCAGATGACAGCAGCAGATGGTGATGAGAAGGTCATGGCTCTATCTTTGCCACAACAAGGCGCATTGAGCAACATCTGAATTTGGATTACGGTCACGTTCAGGCGTCGACTTGGCTCAGGCGCTGGTTCATTTCCGGTATGGTAGAGCTAACGCGTCATCCCAAAGGAGAACGATATGGCAGCCTTCCCATCACTCATGACGGCCATGATTACCCCCTTTACCGCTGAAGGGGCAGTTGACATTGAAGCGGCTGCACGCATCGCCAGTTTTTTGGTTGACCAAGGTTCTGAAGGCATCGTGGTGACTGGCACGACGGGTGAAAGTGCGACGATGTCACTCAATGAAACCGAACTCATGTGGCGTTGTGTAACCGACACCGTGGGAGATCGTGCCACCGTTATTGCCGGGGTGGGTGTAAATGACACGGCAGAAAGTGTGCGGCGAACGGTTATTGCTGAACAGGCCGGTGTCCATGGGGTGATGGCGGTTGCGCCTTACTACATCAAACCGAGCCAAGTGGGATTGGTCCGCCACTTCACGACTATCGCGGCATCAACGGAACTCCCGGTATTGCTCTATGACATTCCCGGGCGTACCGCCGTCGAAATCGCCAAAGAATCCCTCCTCGACCTGGCTGATATCCCCAACATTGTTGGGGTTAAAGACGCAGTAGGCAATATTGCGAAGGCCACCTGGCTGATCAAACGAGCTCCGGAGGGCTTTGATGTTTGGAGCGGCGATGATAGTGCACTATTGCCGTGGTTATCTCTAGGTGCGGTTGGTATTGTCAGTGTGGCAAGCCATATCGTGGCGCCGCAGCTGCGTGAATTGATTACGGTATTTCCAACTAACCCCGCACGTGCCACTGCGCTTCATATGCAGTTAAGCGATGTATTTTCGATCCTCTTCAAAGAGCCTAATCCTGCACCAGTTAAAGCAGCCTTACATGAGCTTGGCTACTGTTTGGACGTTCTACGTTCCCCCATGCTTCCGGTTTCTGATGAGACCAGGGCCGACATCATTGCAGCGATGCGTGCGCTAGATCTATTGAAATAAACGAGGTAACCGATGAGTGAGGCACAACCTGGTGCGCTGCCAACCGACGGCACCGTCATAAGTTTCTATGGCGGACTTGGCGAGATAGGCGCCAATATGTGCTCGATTGAGCGGGATGGGCACGCCATCATTGTTGATATCGGGGTCACATTCCCTGATGCAACCCATCCTGGGGTAGACCTGATCTTGCCCAATTGGGAGGATCTGATTCAACGCGCACCCACCATAGATGCGGTTGTACTCACCCATGGTCATGAGGACCACATCGGGGCGGTACCGTTCTTCTTGCGTGATTTTCCCGGCACGAAGGTGTACGGGTCCAAGCTCACCCTTGGTCTCCTGAACGCCAAGCTCGACGAACACCCCGGAAGTCAGCTTGAAACCTACGAGGTTGAAGCTGGTGAAAGCCTCCCGGTTGGCCACTGGGATTTAGAGTTTGTTGCCGTGAATCATTCCATTCCTGATTCACTCGCCGTTGCGATTCATGGCCCAGATGGAACGATTGTGCATACGGGTGATTTTCGTATGGACCAGACCCCAATCGATAATCGCACCACCGATTTGCCACACCTTGCCCAATTAGGCGATCAAGGCGTTGACCTGCTGTTAGCCGATTCAACAAACGCCTGTCGGCCAGGGTTCGTGCCCAGTGAACGAACCGTAGGGGCAACCTTGCGTCGTCAGTTCGCTAGTGCCCATGGGCGCATTATCGTCACCACCTTTGCCAGCCATATTCACCGAGTGCAACAGGTCCTTGATGCCGCCCTTGAGTCAGGCCGCAAAGTTGCCTTTGTTGGCCGTTCAATGGTGCGCAACCTGCCGATTGCCCGTGACTTGGGGTATGTGCACTATGAAGACACGGATGTTGTTGATATTGAAGAAGCTGGGAAACTGCCAGACCGCGAAGTAGCAGTGTTATGTACCGGGAGCCAAGGTGAACCTTTTGCCGCCCTCAGCCTCATGAGTGCAGGTACCCATCGCTTTATCAGCGTTGAAGACGGTGACACTGTGATTATGGCCTGTAGTCAAATCCCCGGCAATGAGGCCGCAATTTCCAAGGTCATTAACGGGCTCTATCGTCAAGGTGCACGCGTCGTCTATCAAAGCCATGAACATGTCCACGTTTCTGGACATTCATCGGCAGATGAGCTGTTGTTATTTCACAATGTCGTGCGTCCCAAGGCATTCGTACCCGTCCACGGGGAATACCGTCATCTTGTTGCCCACGCCGATCTAGCCCGTCAGGCTGGCGTACCGGATGAACAGGTGATTGTTTGCGCTGATGGTGACCGTGTAGTTTTGCGTGCGGGTCAAGGCATTACCCGCACATTAGGCTTTGCGCCAGGGCGCACAATGGTTGACGGACTCAGCGTGGGTGACGTTGGCCCCAACGTGTTGCGAGCACGGCAACGGCTAAGCGCCGAAGGGGTTGTGATTGTTGCGGTCCGAACCGATCGTGACGGCAACCTTGTTGAACGACCAGAAATTATGCAACAAGGCCTGTTCTTTGAAGATGAACACCCCGAATTGATTAGCCGCGCTGAAGAGGTTGTTGCAAAAGCCCTAGAGAAGCGAGCGGGTTCGCGCAACGTGGCTGAACGTACTATCCACCAGACGATGGCTCAGTTCTGGCGTGAGATTCTAGGACGTAAGCCGGTGATCGTCCCGGTGGTGATGGAGGCTTAATGGCTCGCCCAAACAACAGCCAGGCGGCAGCGCGCTGGCGGAGTATCGCTGGCGTTTTCTCAATAACCCTCGGAGCGCTCCTTGCCCTGGGGCTTTGGAGTGGAGGTGCAGCTGGGGTCGTCGGCCATTGGATTCACCTTGGGGTCCGATGGATGTTCGGCGTTCCTGGTCTGCTCGTGCCAGTCTTACTTGTCAGTTATGGGGTGCTGCAATTCAAGCGTGATGTCGAGGCTGTAGCACCGCGCCTTGTATTTGGTGGACTGGCCACCTTTGTATCCCTCACAGGTTTATGGCACCTGATGGCTGGTATGCCCACCGTGAGCCAAGGTGGGGACGGGTTGCGTAGTGCCGGTGGCGTGGTTGGTGCCACCGCAGCGTTCACCTTAGCTGACGCCTTTTCCTCTGTTGGTGCGGCCTTTGTCCTCCTTGTTGCAGTCGGCATCGGGTTAATGGCATTAACCAATACCAGTGCCCGGCAAGTGCTTACCACCTTGAATCAATGGCGTCTGGTCGCCCTTGGTGTCGCCGACCAATGGCGAGCGCGATATCAAGAAGCAAAAGCAGCCAAAGCTGAACGTGACGCTCGATTCAGCGAAGACGAAGATGCACAAGCTGCAATTGACGCTTTTGACGATCAAGATGAATTTGGCGATCATTCGGGGGTCTTTGATGAGGATGATCAAGCAATCGATTCCGGTATTGAAGATGATGCTTTGGCCCCGCCTTCCTTTGTGACGGACTATGCGGCTGATCAGCGCTATATCCAGCCTCAAGCTGATATTGCCGAGGATGCCGAAGTCAGTCAAACCCGTATCGTGCCTGCTCCTGAACCACCTCGCGCCACGGTTCAACAAGAC
Organism: Stomatohabitans albus; assembly: GCF_036336025.1. NCBI lineage: Bacteria > Bacillati > Actinomycetota > Nitriliruptoria > Stomatohabitantales > Stomatohabitantaceae > Stomatohabitans > Stomatohabitans albus. Next base: position 22,925 of record NZ_JAYKKE010000003.1, on the reverse strand, counting down.
CCTACGCTGGTACGTCCACGCAATATTCCGATGTCACCTCATGCCCGCGCCCCGCGCTCACCAGATGATGAGGTGTATGCGTTGAGTGATGAGGCGCTGCTGGCTCAAATCAATGGTGAACCAATCGGTGATGAGGTGGTATCACCGAACCCGCTCACCGATTACCACGATCCTGATGATGACCCTGAACGTGCCGAACTCGAAGCGGACGTGCAAGATGCTACGGCAACGAAATTGGTGCCACGCGACGCCACCGACTACCAGCTACCGCCACTTTCAATGCTAGAAATCGGTCACGCGGCTCCAGATAACCACGAGAGTTTAGAGCGCATGCGGACAGCACTTGACCAAATGCTTGAACAATTTGGTGTGGATGCTCAGATCGTGGCTGTTCGTCGTGGACCAACCGTTACTCGGTTTGAACTCGAACTTGGGGTAGGGGTGAAGGTTGCGGCGATTACGAAACTTGATCGTGATATTGCCTACGCCTTAGCAACACCAGATGTCCGTATCGTGGCGCCCATTCCGGGGAAGGTCGCCATCGGGATTGAGGTGCCCAATGAAGACCGTGACTTCATCACGCTGGGCGACATATTGATGTCTGAGGTAGCTGAACAGATCACGCACCCGTTGGCTGCTGCCCTAGGGTTGGATATTGGCGGGCGACCGGTCATGGTTAATCTGGCAAAGATGCCACACCTCCTGATTGCGGGGGCCACTGGGTCAGGAAAGAGCGTGGTTATGAATGGCATTGTCACCTCACTGATTATGCGCAATACACCCGAACAAGTGCGCATGATTTTGATTGACCCGAAACAGGTTGAAATGGCCATTTATGAAGATGTGCCACACCTCCTTACCCGAGTGGTGACTGATCCAAAACGCGCCAAGGATGCCCTTGACTGGCTCGTTGATGAGATGGAACGGCGATATGGGTTACTGCGCGACTACAAAGTTCGTCACCTTGACACCTATAACGAAAAGGCCAGTGACGAGGACTTTTTGCCCTATATCGTCTGCATCATTGACGAGTTAGCCGATTTGATGATGGTTGCAAAGAATGATGTGGAAACGGCTATTGTTCGTATCGCTCAAAAGGCGAGAGCGGTCGGTATCCACCTGGTTATTGCGACCCAGCGACCAAGTGTGAACGTGGTCACCGGGCTGATTAAAGCGAATGTGCCAAGTCGTATCGCGCTGTCTATGGCAACGGGCCATGATTCAAAAACCATTCTTGACCAGTACGGTGCCGAAAAACTGATCGGCCAAGGCGACATGTTGTATATGCCCGCCAACGTGAGTAAGCCTCACCGCTTACAAGGGTCCTATGTGGATGAACGTGAGATTGAAGAGATTGTGGCCTTTTGTAAGGCCCAAGCTCCGGTTGTCTATGAGGAGAACGTCATTAAGGAAGGAGCGGAAGCGGTGATGGCCGACATCAAGGGTGAGGATGCCACCGATGAGGATCTCACTCGTGCGGCAATGGAACTCGTTGTACGCTCTGGCCTCGGGTCTACGAGTATGTTGCAACGCAAACTTCAAGTTGGGTTCGCCCGTGCTGGCCGCATTATGGATGAACTTGAACGGATGGGTGTGGTTGGGCCATCTGAAGGGCCAAAGGCGCGGGTAGTCCTCATGACCGTGGATGAACTGGAGGACCTGGTGTATTGACCGTACTCCCCGCCAGATATCCCTAAACCCCTGCAATTGCAGGGGTTTAGACGTGAGATGAGAGGAACGGGACCGAGTTAGGCGGCTTGATTGCCTAGGTCCTCGTGATGGTCCTCATCAGGTTCTTCTGTTGTGTCACTGGACTGGCCACAATGCTGACCAAGATCATGGGGCAAAATCTCCCACGCATGACGGATATGGCGCTCCATGACGTCGGCGGCTTGGGTTGGATCACCCGATGCGATTGCCTGCATGATGCCACGATGTTCTTCAGTCAATAGCACCTGGTAGGCATTCCAGTCTTCGATGCGATCAGTAGCTTTACGAATCGGGTCAGCGACGGTTGTGCGAATCGCTCGGGTGAGATCAAAGAGCAGCCCGTTATCACCATGATTTGCAATCCGGTGATGGAATCTCGTGTCAAGGTCATCAAAGGCGGCTCGATCGGTTTGTTTACCCATCGCATCAACGAGTTCGGTGAGATCCTCGATGAGCTCAGTAGTGACCGCATTAGCGGCAAAGGCAGCCGTCGCGCGCTCTAGGGCAATTCGGACCTCCATGACATCACTTTTGTCCGCACCATGAAGCGACAGATGGAGGCGAAATAGATGGGCTAGTTGCAGCCCCCCATCGCGGCGGATTGTGGTACCACCCTTTACACCGCGACTAAATTGCACAAGCCCCATACCTTCAAGACGGGCCACGCCTTCACGTACCGCACCACGGCAAACCCCGAGATGAGCAGCCAGTTCACGCTCACTCATCACTTTTTGACCAGGTCTCAGCTCGCCAGAAAGGATGCCTTGTTCGATATATTCGACAACAATTTCGCGAGCGCTCTGGCCAATGTTCTTTAGCAAGGATTTGCCTCCACCTTGGTGTACCTCATACCTTAATGTCCTAATGGTCTTACCATTGCATTTCTGAGAGAGGAGTCTGCGTGTTCCAACAAGCATTGGATCCTGTTGCTGGCAGTCCAACTGTTTCAGCTTTAGTGGCGTGTTTGCCGCTGTTAACCATGTTTATAACCCTCGGGGTGTTGCGCTGGAAAGCGCACTATGCCGGTTTAACGAGTGTCGCCGTCGCCATTTTGGTTGCCATTATCGGTTTCAAGATGCCAGTGACGTTAGCCCTTCACTCCACATTAAACGGTGCTGCTTTCGGTTTATATCCCATTGCCTGGATCGTCGTCACGGCCATCTTCATGTACATGATTACCGTGAAGAGCGGCCGCTTTAACGACTTACGGGCAACGTTTAATTTACTGAGTGACGACCTCCGTATTCAAGCCATCCTTATTGCATTCTGCTTTGGTGGTCTACTGGAGGCGCTGGCTGGTTATGGTGCTCCTATTGCCATCACCGGGGCCATGTTGATGGCACTGGGCTTTAGTCCCGTCCGCGCGGCATTGGCAGTGCTCTTGGCCAATACCGCTCCCGTGGCCTTTGGCGCGGTTGCTATTCCTATCGATACGGCAGCACAAGTTACTCAAATGGACCCGCGGTTGGTGAGTTCAGTTGCCGCATCCCAGACATTCCTATTAGCCATTTTTGTCCCGCTCTTGCTGGTCCTGATGGTGGATGGATTCAAGGGTGTGCGCCAGACCTTCCCGGTTGCTTTGCCAATCGGTATCGCCTTCGCGTTTGCGTCCTATTTCACCGCCCAATCAGCGGTTTATCAGTTGACGAACGTCTTTGCGTCCTTGGCTGGTTTGCTGACCGCCATCATTATCCTCCGTTTCTGGCAACCACCAGAAGCCGACCGCGTAAAGGAGCAACTTGCGGCTGAATTGGAACGGGCGCGTGAGAGTGGTCTTGCCGCCGCCGTTCAAGAAGATGAAACGCCTGACGCGAGTGAGCTGACTCCTGCCCGTATTTGGATGGCGGTTGTCCCCTACATCCTTGTTATCTTCATCTTCGGTGCTGCGAAGCTTGTAGGCCCGCTGAAGGCAGCGATTGATTCAACCACCATTAGTTTTGACTGGCCTGGCCTTGCTGGGCAGATCCTTCGTCCTGATGGTTCGCCCTATCCTGTGACATTCAAGCTCGACTTGATTGCCAATCCTGGTGGACAGCTATTGTTGACAGGCATTCTTGTCGCCATCATCTACCGCATGAGCGTGGCTGATACGGTTAAAACATTTACGGAAACGCTCTACAACATGCGGTTTGCGATTCTGACGATGGCGAGCGTGCTGGCCCTAGCCTTCGTGATGAATGCAAGTGGGCAAACCCTGTCCATTGGTAACTGGATTGCAGGTGTGGGTGCCGCCTTTGCCTTCCTCGGTCCTGTCCTTGGTTGGCTCGGTGTGTTCGTGACTGGTTCAGATACATCTTCAAATGCGCTCTTCTGTGCCTTACAGAAAGAAGCTGCGATGCAGGCGGGTCTTGACCAGCTCGTCATGGTGGCCGGTAACACGGCTGGTGGTGTGGTCGGCAAGATGATCAGTCCACAGAACCTAGCGATTGCAACAACGGCAGTTGGTCTTTCTGGCCAAGAGAGTTTGTTGCTCCGCAAAGTGGTGTGGTGGTCCATTGGCCTCCTGTTGTTCACATGTATCGTCATTGGCCTCCAGGCCACTGGTTTCTTGGACTTCAGTATTCCCGCCCATCCCTACGTCTAATCAACACTTTGGGGGCGAAAGCCCCCTATCTGAACAGAGGAGTAATAGATGAGTGCTACTGAGATCGCTACAACCTCAGAGCGACTCCCAGGAGCAGGATTGACGGTCGCGTTGTTCGCAACGTGTATCAATGACATCATGTTCCCGGAAACGCCTAAAGCAACGGTGAAGTTGCTTGAACGTCTTGGCTGCAAAGTTGAGTTCCCGCGTGGACAGACCTGCTGTGGTCAGCCGTTCACCAACACGGGGTACTTCCCTGAGGCCTTGCATAGTGTTCGTGCGTACGCCAAAGCATTTGAAAACTATGACTACATCATCGGCCCGTCTGGTTCCTGTGTGGGGGCTGTGCGCGAGCAGCATCCCATGCTGGCGGCCAAGGGTAACGACATGGGATTATTAGAAACGGCATCACGGGTTGCCGCACACACCTATGAACTCTCTGAGTTCATTGTGGATGTACTGGGTACAACCGACGTGGGCGCCTATTTCCCGCACAAGGTGACCTTACACACCACGTGCCACTCCATGCGTGTCACTAGGGTAGGGGACCGCCCCCAACAGCTGTTACGCAATGTGAAGGGCTGCACCTTTATTGAACTGAACGACTCTGACCGTTGCTGTGGCTTCGGCGGTACCTTCAGCGTGAAGAACCCTGATGTCAGTGTGTCAATGGGTGCAGACAAGGTAGGCAATATCGTTGCATCTGGTGCCGAATATGTGGTGGCCGGTGACAACTCCTGCCTTATGCATGTTGGCGGGCTGTTAAGTCGTGAGAACATCCTCGTCAAGCCCATCCACCTGGCCGAAGTCTTGGCGTCAACCGAAGAGGAGACCGCACGATGAGTACGATTGAACAAAAGAAGCGGCTCACCCCAGCGCCACCAAGCTTGCCGCTTGTTGATCAGCCCACATTCCCAAAGCAAGCCAAGGTTGAGCTTAACAAACCAACCCAACGTGCTAACTTGCGCTTTGCGACAACGACCATCCGTAAAAAGCGCCAAGCCCGCGTTAATGAACGCCCGGACTGGCAGGCTATGCGTGTGGCTGGTGGCAATGTTAAAGACCGAGTCTTGCGCCACATGGACACCTATTTGGAGCAGCTCGAAGTAAACCTCACCAAGAATGGGGCACAGGTTCACTGGGCGAAAGACGCCGAAGAAGCGAACCGCATCATCGTTGACATTGTTAAATCCAAGGGTGTCCAAGAAGTTGTCAAGGTGAAGTCCATGGCAACGCAGGAAACCGACCTCAACGAGGCGTTAGAAGAGGCTGGAATTGCCGCTTGGGAAACAGACCTTGCCGAATTGATCGTGCAGATGGGCCATGACCGCCCCTCACACATCTTGGTGCCGGCCATTCACCGTAACCGTGCAGAAGTTCGTGAGATTTTCTTGCGCGAAATGAAACTCTGGGGCCGTCCAGCTCCAGAGGATGTTGAAGCCGACCCAGCTCAGCTTGCGGGTTCTGCTCGCTTACACCTGCGTGAAAAGTTCCTGCGTGCAAAGGTCTCTATTAGTGGTGCAAACTTTGCCATTGCTGAAACCGGAACCCTCTGTGTAGTGGAAAGTGAAGGCAATGGTCGTATGTGCCTGACCCTTCCCGACACCCTCATTTCCTTAGTTGGCATCGAAAAGATGCTGCCAACCTTCCAGGACCTTGAGTTATTCACCCAGTTATTACCCCGCTCGTCCACTGCGGAGAAGATGAACCCCTACACCTCTATGTGGACAGGCGTGACGCCAGGTGATGGTCCACAAGAAGTGCACGTTGTGTTAATGGACAACGGGCGTACATCCGTTTTGTCTGACACCTATCAGCGTCAAGCGCTGCGGTGCATCCGTTGTTCTGCCTGCATGAACGTGTGTCCGGTCTATGAACGGGTTGGCGGCCATGCCTACGGTTCGGTCTATCCCGGTCCAATCGGGTCTGTGCTTACTCCCCAACTTCGTGGGGTTGGAACGAACCCCGTAGCGGACTCCCTTCCCTTTGCCTCCAGCCTGTGTGGTGCCTGTACAGAGGTTTGCCCAGTCTCCATTGACTTGGCGGACATGCTCGTAGATATGCGCCACAAGGTTACTGAAGCCCACCGTGGTGGAATCCCCAGTTTCTGGGATGTTGCCATGGGTGCTGGTGGCCGCCTGATGGGTAGCCCAATGGCATGGGAAGCATCAATTCTTGCCGCAAGCTCAGGTAAAAAGATGCTCCCAATGGTGCACGGTATTGGGCCGACACCGATGACGGGCCCGCTCTATGGCTGGACGCGCGCACGTGATATGCCAATGCCGGCCAAGGAATCCTTCCGCCAGTGGTGGAAGAAGAACCGGAAAGGGGAATAAGGATGAGCAGTAAGGACGTCATCCTGGGTCGTATTCGGACTGCATTAAAAGATGTTACCGACTCAAATGTGGAAACGGATGCCCCAATTAATTGGACCTACGGTCAGCCAGATGACTTCATCACGGATGTGATTGGTACCTTCGTCGAGAATGTTGAGGATTACAAGGCAACGGTGCTACGGACCTCGCAGGGTGAGCTCGCTGCCACAATTGCGAACGCCCTCAAAGATCGTGACGCTAAGAGTGTCGTCATCCCATCGGGTATTCCCGACGAATGGACTGACACCATTCGGAGCGCAGGACTTGAGGTTCATTTTGACGAACCGTTATTGACGAACTACGAACTAGACAAGATCGACGCAGTGGTAACGGGCTCATTTGTGAGCGTTGCTGATACTGGCACCGTCATTTTGAACCATGATCCTGACCAGGGTCGTCGCGCATTGTCCTTAGTTCCTGACCTCCACATTTGTGTCGTTCGAGCCGATCAGGTCGTGTCTGGGGTACCAGAAGCCATCACGATGCTGCAAGAACCCATTCGCCGTGGGCAACCAGCCACATGGATTAGTGGTGGTTCAGCAACTAGTGATATTGAGTTGAACCGTGTGGAAGGTGTGCACGGTCCACGCACCCTTGTGGTGGTATTGGTCGAATAGTCACCACAAACCCCTGCAAGAGGATACCCCCCTGGGGTATCCTCTTTTATATGAATATCACACTTACTTCATCAGACATTAGCTGTGGCCACTGCAAAGCCACGATCGAAGGGGATCTCCGCGAACGCGAAGGCATCTCCAATGTGCTTGTAACTCCAGAGGACAAGTCCATTGCCCTTACCTTTGACGAGGGTGTTATCAGCGAAGACAACATCCGTGAGATCATCGAAGAATTGGGGTATGACCTCTCATGACCGCGCCTACTTCCGGCCTGAAAACCACTGAGTATCGAGTGGTGGGTATGACGTGCGGGTCCTGTGCTGCCCGTATCCAAAAAACGCTTAATAAGGCTGAGGAGGTAGATGAAGCGGTAGTCAATTACGCCACCGGGCGCGCCCAAGTAACCCTTGGGGAGGATGCGGACGATGGTGTGCTTGTTCAAAAAATAGACAAACTCGGCTATCAGCTGATCAGCTTGGAAGACGACAGTGACGAGCCGATCGAAGATGAGGATGCCAAAGCAGCCCGGTACTGGAAATATCGTGCCATTATCGGCCTTATTCTGACGATTCCGTTCATCATTCATATGGTGGCGATGGTATTTGGCTATCACTTGCCTGATTGGTGGAAGATGGGACTAGAACCCGCACTCGCCACCGTTATCCTCTTTGGGGTTGGTTGGCCTTTTATCGCCCAAGCGATTGCCCGTGCGAAGGCTGGCAGTGTCAACATGTTTACCCTGATCGCAATGGGTTCCAGTGCCGCTTGGCTCTTTAGTGCCTACCAACAGCTCACGGGCAACCCACAGGTCTATTGGGAAGCGGCAGCATTCATTGTGGCCTTTCTCAGCATTGGGCAGTGGATGGAACACCGAGCCAAAAGCCACGCTGGAAAGGCGTTGCGGGCGCTCTTAAACCTTGGAGTAAAAGAGGCTCGTGTCCTCCTGCCTGATGGGCAAGAAGATATGGTGCCGGTACGGGCCCTTGGTATCGGTGATGTTCTCCGTGTACTGCCCGGTGAGCAAATTCCGGCTGATGGAACGATCACAGAAGGAACCGCAAGCGTCGATGAGTCCATGCTGACGGGTGAGAGTGTGCCGGTCCGTAAACAGGTGGGTGACCAAGTTGCGGGGGCCACCTTGAACACTGATGGGGCATTAACAATCGCAGTGACTGCCCTTGGACATGATTCGGTATTAGGCAAGATCACCGAGGCCGTGTCACGTGCACAGAACGAAAAAGCTGCGGCTCAGCAGCTTGCCGATAAGATTTCAGCCGTTTTTGTGCCAGTTGTTATTGGTATTGCGGTACTCACACTGATTGTTCACCTGATTATCGGGCACCCTGTTGCCACTGCGGTTACGGCAGCGGTCAGTGTGTTGATTATTGCATGCCCGTGTGCGTTGGGCCTTGCCACCCCGATGGCGTTAATGGTCAGCGGTGGGCGCGCAAGTGAACTTGGCATCCTGGTCAAAGGGGTGCAAGCCATGGAACAAATCAGTGCCCTTGATGTTGTTGTCTTTGATAAGACGGGCACCTTAACGACCGGTGAAATGCGTGTTGTTGGTGTTGACCTCATAGATGATTACGATGAGGCGGAACTACTCGGTCTTGTCGGTGCACTAGAAGCCCAATCAGAGCACCCAATCGCCAAAGCGATTGTGCGCTATGCCGATGACCAAGGCGCGGACCGTGATCATACTGTCTCGGATTTTGTGGTCCTCCCCGGCCGTGGTGCACAAGGCGAGATTAATGACCAGCTCATTCAAGTTGGTACCGCAGCACTGGTAGGTGATATCCCACCACAATTGGCTACCCAGATTGACCAGCGCCGGAGTGACGGGGCAACCGTATCAGCCATCGCGGTAGATGCGGTTGTAGTCGGCGCCATCGCCATTGCTGATCAGCCTCGTGAAGAGAGCAGCTCGGTGGTTGCCGACATGCACGCGCGTGGCCTAGAAGTTGTTATGTTAAGCGGTGACAATACGGTGACGGCTAACGCCATTGGCAAGCGCCTAGGTATTGACCGTGTGATTGCTGAAGTGCTGCCTGAGGATAAGGCTGGCGTGATTTCGGAGCTTAAAGCAGCGGGGAAAACCGTGGCGATGGTCGGTGATGGTATTAATGACGCACCGGCCTTAAGTACGGCAGACCTTGGTATAGCAATGGGTTCGGGTACGCAGGTTGCAATGGAAGCGGCAGACATGACCCTTATGACTGCTGATTTACATAAGGTTGGTCAGGCGATGGATATTGCCCAGCGCACGGAACTCATTATCAGACAAAATCTTGGGTGGGCGTTTGGCTATAACGTCTTGACGATTCCCATTGCCGCACTTGGTTGGCTGCGGCCAGAGTTTGCGGCGGCTGCAATGGCGTTTAGTTCGATCAGCGTTGTATCAAATAGCTTGCGACTTCGGCGGGTTGGCCGTGACTGACTGTTGTAGTTCTTCACCACGAGATGGGGAACCTGGATATGTGGAGGCTCAAGATCGGACTGCCCTCTTGAACCGGATGAAACGTATCCAAGGCCAAGTGCGGGCAATCACAACGATGATTGAGGACGGTGAGTACTGCATTGACGTGCTCACCCAAATTACGGCCGCCAAACGTGCATTGGAAAAGGTCAGTTTGGTCCTGGTGGATGATCATCTCCGTGGCTGCGTACGCCATGCGGCGACCAGCGGTGACCAGGAGGAAATAGACCAAAAAATTGAAGAAATCAACACGTTATTAGGGCGTATGCTCAAAACCTAAAGGGCTGGTTCAGCCTTGTTCCACGTGCCGTATACCCCCGTTGGATGGGATGCGGCACGTTTTCGTTGTACCGGATTAGTGATCGTCTTGGTGCCGGTCATATTCGGCACCGTAGATGGATCGCATCTCTTTCTCGTAGTACTTAACTGCATTCGGGCGAACAACCTTCATTGATGGTGTGAGTGTCCGGTCATGGATATTGAATGGTTCGTGCAAGATACGGAACTCACGAATCGACTCAGCACGACTCACCTTTTCATTGGCACGGTCAATGGCGCGCTGGATTGATTCAATGACCAAGGGGTGATCGGCGGCTTCTGCATAACTCAGCGCCGGCAGGCCCCGATTCTCCAACCAATCCGGCAGGACATCCGGATCCAAACAAATAAGTGCGGCAATGAAACGCTGTCGATCCCCCACGACAAGGGCTTCAGAAATAACCGGGTGGGAACGCAAATCTTCCTCTAACGGTGCAGGTGCAACATTTTTACCTGATGCAGTGATAATGAGGTCTTTTTTCCGGCCGGTGATATGTAAGTTACCGTCATCGTCAATATGGCCGATATCACCACTCTTTAGCCAACCATCTTCGGTCAGTGCTTCAGCTGTCATCGCCTCGTTATTCCAGTAACCATCGAAATTGCGGTCGCCAAAGACTTCAATTTCTCCATCATCAGCAATGCGTAATTTGGCACCAGGGAGTGCAACACCAGCGGTGCCAACAACATTGCCATTGGGTGAGGCAGGGGAGTTGCCCGTGACACAAGACATCGTTTCAGTCAGCCCCCAGCCCTCAAAAAGGTTGAGTCCAACGCCACCAAAGAAGTGCCCGATTCGGGTACTTAACGGGGCACCTCCCGCAAAGCACCACCGCAAACGGCCACCAAGTTTGTCTCTGAAGCTCTTGTACACAAATGGTCCATAGAGCCAATACCAAAAGAGCGCACGGAGTTTAGGTTGTTCACCCTTTGTTCGTGATCGGTTCACACTGATAGCTGCGCGGGCCGCTCGATGAAAGTGAGACCGTTTCCCCTCGGCTATCGCGAGTTGTTCACCGTGGGTATAGATCTTTTCGAATACGCGTGGCACGGCAACCATCAACGTTGGGCGCAACGTAGCTAAGTCAGAAACCAAGTCTTGAACTGTGGGAGAGAATGCAATTTCTACGGCAGATTCCATCCCGATGAGCACGCCTAGACGCCCAATGGTGTGGGCCAGGGGGAGGAAGTTCAAGATACGAGGGGGGCCATATTCATCATGCTCAAGGCCTGGCCCAAGCACCTCTGAGGTTGCACGTGCCTGAAAGAGCATTGAACGATGGCTGATCATGCACCCCTTGGGTCGGCCAGTTGTCCCTGATGTGTAAATAATGCTGGCTAAATCGCTTGCATTGCGCTGAGCCATACGGGCTTGAACGGCGTCTGGTACTTGTTCTGCCTCAGCAATGGCGTGAGCGAAGGACCCATCCTCAACACACCAAAGATCGCGGACTTGTGTTTGGTTTGAATCTATTACTCCTTGGATCCGGTCGCGCAGTACTTCTTTATCACAAAGGACTGCCACCACACCTGAATCATTCAAGATGTAATTAATCTGATCTGCTGAATCTGTCTCGTAGATCGGGACCGTGACCCCACCAGCGGCCATGATGCCATAATCCATCAATGCCCAGACGTAACTGGTATTTGCCATAATGGCGACACGGTCTCCCAGCTGGATACCCCGACCAATAAGCATTGATGCTACTTGGCAGACCTCTTGAGCATAGGTCTGGCAACTCACGCTCTCCCACTCATTATTCGCATCACGTCGCAGGGCAAGCGTTGCATCTGGTGTTTCTCGGGCACGCCGAAAGACTGTTTCAGGTGCCGTTTCTTCGGGGCCAACGACCGATAGTGCGGCTGTTTCTGTCTGTCGCATGATGAAATCCTCCCCGAAACCTGGGCGTAAACGAATGAGTTACGCCTACGTAAGTAATCTATCACTTCAATTACAACGAGTGGATTCTCCGGCATACCGCCATGTAGTTGTTTTCACCTGTGATGTTGGGCCATTGCCTGCGGTTTCAACGATATGCAGGCCCGACCAATACACCGGGTCCAGTGGTTGGGGGCCATACCCTCGATCAAGGACGACGAAATCCGTTGTATAGGGTTCACCAAGGTCATCACGACCACGTAATGTGAGGACGGTGGCACCGGCAAACGGGCCATCAATGAGTTGTGTAACACACTGAATACCTGGGGACCGCCCGGGTGGTGTGGGAACGCGTTCTAAACTCGTGGCACACGAACTCGCAGGATCAGTACCAAGTTGTTTACATAAGTCTGTCGTACCTTGGACAAGAACACGACCAATGGTCTCGTACAAGACGGTACGGGCAGCGGATTCCGAGACATCTGTTCGATAGTGCAGGGGTGCCTTCCACCAGCCAGGTGCGGTGAAGATCGCAGTACCTGCGGCACTGATGAGGCCAACGACACAAGACCAACTTGCCCAACGAACCCACCAGGCTGGGCCGTTAGAAGGAGAACGAAGGAATTGGTGATGCACCTAGCCAGGGTGCCACGACTATCCTTAGTGTGAGTGAGTACAACAACTTCAACCATTATCGCCCCCAGTGATCAGGTACTTGTGGGGCTACTTGGCCCATCTGATCGGCATCTGGGTGTCATTGAACGGGCATTCACCGCAGGTATCCATCTACGAGGCAACCAGTTCACCATCACGGGTGAAGAAGATACGGTTAACCGGGTTACGCGGGTGTTTACTGAGCTGATTGAGCTCCTTGAGGGTGGCAAAGCCGTGGATCTGCACACGGTTGAGCAAGTGATCACAATGATCAACGACGACGCCGATGCTGATCCCTCTGAAGTGCTAGGTGACGAGGCCTTTACCTTTCAAGGCCGGACAATCCGACCCAAAACGTTTGGGCAGAAGCAATACCTTGATGCTATTCGTCAGCACATCATCACGTTTGGTATCGGTCCTGCAGGTACCGGCAAAACCTATTTGGCGATGGCGATGGCAGTGAATGCACTGCGCAAAAAAGAGATCAAGCGCATCATTTTGACCCGGCCGGCGGTTGAAGCAGGGGAGAGCTTAGGGTTCTTGCCCGGCACGTTGACAGAGAAGATTGACCCGTACTTGCGCCCACTTTTTGACGCGCTCCACGACATGATGGAGCCAGAGTTTTTACGTGAAGCCATGGAACTGGGCATTATTGAAGTCGCACCGCTGGCCTATATGCGAGGACGAACGTTAAATGATGCGTTTGTTGTTCTCGATGAAGCCCAAAACACCACGCCAGAGCAGATGAAAATGTTCTTAACCCGTATCGGAGAACGCACCAAGGTTGTCGTTACGGGAGATGATACGCAGGTGGATTTACCGGGGAATAAGACGTCAGCCCTCCGCATTATTGAAACCATTCTTGGCGGCATAGAAGGCATTGCCTTTATTCATTTGACTGGGAAGGATGTGGTTCGGCACAAGATTGTGCAGGCCATCGTTAACGCCTATGACCGGGCAGATAAGCAACGCGCAAAACGCCAACATAAGGACAGCGCTGATGCGCCGCCGCGGTGAGTTGGTGAGCCTGAGATGACGAACCCTGACCATCCAGATCTATCAAACCATATCGCCCTCATTACTGCGGTTGATAGCCGAGAAGATGACATAACTCATCACGTTGATGACGCACGGCTCTGTGCGCTTGTTGGGTTTGTACTTGTCCGTGAAGGTGTTGTACCGATGGGCGTTACGTTGACCTTCGTCGATTTAGATAGTATGCACGCATTGAACCGCGAACATATGGACACCGACCGACCCACCGACGTCTTAGCCTTTCCGCTTGATTCACCAGACCAAGCCGCGGCGGACCCGGCGCATCCGCATCTGCTCGGCGACATTGTGTTGGCACCGCACTACATTGCTGACCAGGCTAGTAGACATAGCAAATCGCTTGAAGATGAGATCGCAATGTTGACGGTTCACGGAGCATTGCACCTTTTGGGATATGACCATGCCGAAGAGGAGGAACGCAAGGTTATGTTTGCGTTAACGGATCATCTGCTTACCGAGTGGGAGGCAATGGCATGGACCCCATAAGTCTTGGAACTGGATTTGTTGCGGGACTACTCGGTGCTGCGGCAGTTGGTTATTTCAGGCGGGTGGCGGCGGCAAAGGCCATTGCGCCTGTTGATGAGCAAATTAAAGAGCTCGTGGACGAGGCGGACGAAGCGGAGATCACGGAAGAAACCGGGCAAATGATTGCACATGTCCTTGCCCTTCCCGATACCCGTGTCCGCGAGATTATGTTACCTCGCCCGGATATGCGCTCGGTAACACTTGATATGACCTTAGATGAAGTCACCGATGTGATTCTTGAGTACGGGCACTCACGGTTACCAGTTCGGGGGGATGCTGATAACCGTGACCAGATCATCGGGCTGGTGTACTCCAAAGATGTCCTCAAGCACATTCATTTACAGGGGGCAGAAACGAAGTGGCATGACCTCATTCGCCAGCCCTATGTGGTTCCAGAATCAACCCCTGTGGACCGGCTATTGCGTGAGTTGCAATCTCGTGAGGTGCATATGGCCTTAGTCGTCAATGAGTTTGGGGATCTGACCGGCCTTTGCACAATTGAAGATGTGCTTGAAGAAATTGTTGGTGAGATCGTTGATGAGCACGACGATGAGCTTCCCCTCTATGAGGAAGTGAACGAGCATGAATGGCTTGTTGACGCTCGGTTGGGTATCCACGCGATGTCTGAATTACTTGGCATGGACCTGCCTGACGATGACTGGGACACGGTGGGTGGTTTGGTCTTTAACCATGCCGGACATGTTCCAGAAATTGGTGATGTGATTGTGGTTGACCACCTCGATGTTCCAGACAATGACTCAGTGTGGGGGAGTGTTGAATTGCACTGTGAAGACGTTGAAGGAAACCGAGTTGAACAGGTTCGGGTGATTCGTTTGCCGCTAGTTGCAAAAACCGATGAAGATTAACCAACCCATGTGTAGTAAAGGATTACGGAATGGCCGCTGAACAGATTGATTGGGCTGCCCTGGACGCTGCAGCGAGAGCAGCACAAGCCCATGCCTACGCACCCTACTCACAGTTTCGTGTAGGAGCGGCGCTCCTAAGCCTAGACGGACGCATCATTACTGGTTGTAACGTTGAAAATGCGGCCTACCCCTCAACGATGTGTGCCGAAGCTAATGCCGTTGGTACGGCAACCATGGAAGGTGCTCGAGACATTATTGCCTGTGCGGTGATCGGTGATACGACCGACACGGTGACGGCACCGTGCGGTAATTGCCGGCAAGTACTCAATGAATTGAACCCCAATATGGCCATACACATGATGGGTAAGAATGGCCATGAAATCTTTACAACTTTGGGTGAAGGGCTGTTGCCGTACGGGTTTGGTGGTAGCGTATTGCCTCATCACTGACGGGCTCGTAGCTCAGTGGGAGAGCGCTCGCCTCACACGCGAGAGGTCGCTGGTTCAAACCCAGCCGGGCCCACCACAATGTCATGATCTGGTAGCTAGCGCCACCCCATCTAGCGCCACCCCTTGGGTGGCGTTGTTGTGTCCTGAGACTACAGGGTGAAGCGATAGCACTCCCTCCAGGGTGGGTTGGCCATTCTTGGTGTTTATGTCGCCTCACCCCATTTGCCACCTATGGGTGAGCGTATTATTCACCCAGTGCCAAAGTGGACATAAATAAATTACCTATAGTAATAAATCTTTTACAGATTATTACGTTTCTTTGAAATTTATTGAGAAAAGTCTATCGAACAGGCCATGAACAGCCGATAGGTACGTATTCACTGTACGTACACAAGAAGGTAGATAAAGGCTGATATGAACATCACCAATCTCCTGGTGTCAGGATTCGCGCTGGCATCACTCTCTCTGACTGGGATGCCAATGCCTGGCTACGCCCAGGCTGTGCCACCGCCTCATCAAACGAGTCCAGCAGGTACACCAGTTGCGAATACGCCAGCGGTGCCAAATAAGGACAACCTGGTCATTTCACTTGACGATACAGAACCGACCACACTCTTGGGTGAAGAATCGGTTATTAAAGGCAAGATAACCAACAACAGTGCTTCACCGCAGTACAACGTGGGTTGGAGCGTTCTCTTACCTGAGGGTGTTGACTTCCTCGGGGCTACTGCGGGGCCAGCCGAATATGGCAGCCCGAAAGCAACGATTTTGCTGTATCCAGATCATACCGAGACGGTCGTCCACTGGGCAAACGCTGTGGACATCAGCCCGGGTGAGGAAATCTGGTTTGAGATTCGTGTCAACAACAAGGGTCCCAAAAAGGGTAGCGCTGCCCCGGGACCATCCAGTGGCACCGTCTATAAAATTGATGACACCTTCACCGTGAAGGCTTGGGCCCAAGGCTCAACCCAAGCAAGTGCTTTACCAACCTTTGCAGAGTATGGATACGGTGGTCAGAGTGATCCTGGCGGTGCGTCAAGCCCTTGGTCTGTTGATGCCCAACCCGTGATGGTCAAAGGCTTAGATGCAAAGCTGACGATCGAAGAACAGCTCAATGGCATTACCGTTCGTGGGAATAAAGCGAATCAGCGCCAGATGGTGACGGTTGAATTAAAGCGAACAGGCGCAGGTGATCTTGAATTAACAGACACTGTTGATGTTGAGCTTGACCCCACGTGGGAGGTCATGGGCACCTGTGTGAAGAACGGGGAAAACTGTTTTACCCCAACTGAACAAGACCTGGAATGGGTAACCAGTCCCCAACCACACTGGGTACTCCATATCCCCGCTGCAAAGTTTAATTTCGATTCTGAGAACATGGCCAAGGTGACGTTCGAAGTTGCTGCATTGGACAAGAAGAATGTGGCTCCTGGCAATACACCAAAGGTCAACCAGGCTGGACTCGGTGGTGATGGGAATCAAGGTGGCACCCGTAATGATGTTGCGTACTTGGATCCTGCCTATGCGAATAACACAGGTGACTCAACCCATAACCAAGTAGTCACCTTCAAAGGAACGGGTACTGCTCGCTATATCCATCCCTGGAATGGCGAAGATGCAACGAAGTACCCAAACGTTGGTCGGGTTCAGACAGATATCCCTGATTTAGTCACTACCGTTCAGGACACGTCTGTTTCGTTAACCACGTCAATGGTTGACGGTGGAGCATATAAGAACAACGAATTAGCCAATAAAAAGCTGGTTGTTCGCGCGAATGAATATGCGCCGCTGTCAGATGACCGAACGATCAAGCTGACATTATCTGAGCCAGAATGTCCAGTTGCGAAGGGTACGACTGATTGCGTAGCGAATGGACAGTCAATAACACTCACCCGGACGGTTACCACCGATAGCGGACCAACCACGAGTGAGGTGACTGGCACCGTTTCAAAGGGGCCAGACAATAAGTTTGTTATCACCATTCCGGCTGCCGGTATTGATCCGAGAACATCAATCACACAGACCTTTGAATTCCAATCCAAGGTGCTTGATACCGCCAATGGCAAGCCGGTTGTGAACGGGAAGCCGTTGGTCACCAAGGCCACATTGTCGTGGACGGACAATGCAACTCCTATCAAAGTCGATGCTGAGGCAGAACTCCCGCCCGCGCTCATTGAGATATTTAACACCGTTGCATTCCCTAATCCTGACGGTACCTGCCCGGCACCCACCAGCGCGATGCCGACCGCAGAGGAACGCAAAAACATTGCGAAACAGCCGGAAAACAACCGACTGTTTGACCAATTAAACGGTGCAACAGATATCTGGGGAAAACGTCGCAAGATTGGGAATGGTAAGGACCTTTGCTTCCAAGTCTTGATGAAGTACCCAGATGGGATTGAAACCCAAGACCCGAAGCTGAACCTCTTCCTGCCATCTGAGGCACAGCTTGTTGGTACTCCAGATTCAAATATCACCTATGCGGGCAGTCTCAGCGGCCAGCAGCAGTTTGTTGCGGCATCAAATGTCCCCTCCGCGGTGAGCCCTGTTGACAAGCCCGATAAACGTACTCCGTTGACCTACACCTTTGGTCAGCGCGTGGCCGGTGGTTCCCTCCTGTCAATGGTTTACAAGGCCACAATCAAAAACTCAAAGGTTCCAGAAGCCGATCAGCCAGTGGTGTTGTATGACAACTTGGCCAAGCTCGGCTATACCGACTTTGATGGTGGGTTCTCTAATGCCCGCGATCTTGCCGGCTACGAATTCATTAATCCGATTTTGATGCTTAAGGTTGATAAAGCACTCGTCGGTAACGCGAACCGTGGGTCCACCCAACGCCTGACCTATACGGTAACGAATATCGGGGATTCACCTGCGGCACCGGGCACCAAGGTTGCTCTTAAATTGCCCGAGAGCTTCACCTGTGCCAATGTCACGGTTGGTGGTGGGGCCACACAGGCAGAATGTGTGTCTGGGCCAAAGGCTGGTCATGATCCCAAGCTCATTTCTGGTGACTATCTGCTCGTCAATGTGACTGACGGTATCGGGTCACGTGACCCCAACAGCGCCACTGATGAAAAGACCTTCACCCTGGATGTAGCCGTCCCAAATAATCACTCACCATCGCTGAGCTATGAGGTTGAGGCAGGCATTGTTGGCTACACCTCAGTAGTCGGCAGTGGCCAAGAAGCATCCACCTATATGCCAAAGATGAATGCATTTTGTAAGCCGGTGGGTTCAAACCTTGATGAGGCCGCTCGAGAAGCCGCAAATAATGCATGCGTAGAAGAAATTGGCAAAGCGGCCTACGGTCTCGCCGATGCATCTACCCGGATCGGTAAAAGCCTATTCGCCGGTCCCAACGCGGCGACAGGCGGGTTAAGTACGCTTGCAACCTCGATTATTGAAACGAACAAGCCAGCGATTTCACTTACCGGGACCAGCTCTGATACCAACAACCCTGACTTGACGGTTGTGCCTGGGGAAAAGGGTTCTGTTTCGGTAATCATTACACCTAACGTGAGCGATTCTCCTGGTACCAGCCCTGCACTTCTTGACGGGCCTCAATTCTCTGGAAATGATGCCTTTATTGCACTGGTATTTCGGGGCACGGGCTTGAACCAGCCCAACTACTTCAAGACCGAGAATGACATTAAAGCCACCATTGTTGCTGCACTAGGCGAAGACATGATTTACAAGGATCAAATCGTGTTTACGCCAACGAATGATTCGGTGAGTGTCAGGATCCCCCTCAAGAAAATCCCTGGTCAAGTCAAGACCATGAACTTTTCGGAGGTCTTTGTCGGCACTGGAAGTGAAGTTCGTGTTCAGGCCAGTACCAATTACAAAGCCGGAAAGCTAGTGCATACCGATAAGGGTCAACCAAAGTTGAACCAACCGGCTACGGGTGACTTGATTGCGGTTCCTGCAACCCAAGTTGTGTTTGCTTCGCAAGAGCCTGCCCTCACGGTAAATAAGCAGGTCACCAGCCCAGCAACCAATCGGATTATTGGTAAGAGCACCATCGACTACACGGTAACCATTACCAACACCGGTAAGGTGCCCGCCTATGGGGTGAATGTAACCGATACGCTGCCCCAGGCCTTCACCCATGCCGCTAGCCTCACTCAGGTCACGGCCACTGGAGTTACGATTACCAACCTTGATACCAAGAAGGCTTGGACATTGAGCGATGGCAATCGTAAGGGTGTGTGGCCACCAAATAACGAAACGTTCATGATGCCAGCAGGCTCGTCGGTCACGATGACCTACACCGCTACGGCACCTCCCTATGTAACGACAGCCTTGGCGTACACGAATAACGTTGCCGTTCCATTTGCATCTCAGCCAGGAAACCCCGTTGGCGTAAAGACTTACGACGGTAATGGCAGTGCAACGGTGCACGGGGACAATATTTCGTCAACGACAACAATCACCGCTAAGAACCCTGCTTACCATCCCAATGGCAAGGTTCAGCATGGTGAATTAGTCAAAACAGTCACCACTATTTCCATTCCCAAGGACCTTGAGGTGCCAAACCTTAGCGTCTTAACGGAATTAGCTGGTGCGAATATTGATCGCTCCAATGCGAAGGTGACTGTCACCTGCCCATCCGCAAGTGGGTTAGCCTGTGATAACGCCACCTTATTGGGCGGTGACGCCAATAAACTCGGGGTTGTGGTGAAGGATGGAACCTTCCAAAACAACACCAATGGGCCGATTGAGATTGTGGTTGAAGTAACAGACCTGTTGGTTACGGGTGGTGATGGTCCAATCACCGCAACGGGTAATGCCTACCGTGGCAATACCAAACCAACTGACGCGACTGGCTTTGACACGATGGAAAAGTCCTCTGATGGATCTACGGGTCGCGTAGAGGTGCTTAATCCGTCTGTTGCCCTTGATGCGACATTTATGGTTGGTAACACCCCGTTGACCACACCGATTGAACCAGGTACCGAGGATCTTCACCTGAACCTCGTTATCAAGAATCCAGTCGCTGATTCTGTGCTGCGCAACACCGTTGTGACAGAGATTAAAGACAAGCTGGCCGCAAGTGGCTTGAAGGTTGCCGCGTCCTTTACTGATCCCAAGTGGGATGGGGAAAAGCTGACCATTGGTGATCTTGAAGGTGGGGATACCAACACCATCACGGTAAAACTGCCCATTGAATGGGACCCAGCCAAGTTTAGCGGTTCCAATCGATTGACCGACCGTCAGGTGGTGACGATTCCTGCCAGTGGCCAGACCGGTCCGCTGAATGCAGTACAAACTGCTCAGGCACCAGAAACAGAAGGCACCACGCCGAATACAACGGCTAATCCAGCCTTAACCCCGTTGTTCCCGATTCCCTCTGTAACGGTGAAATTGTCTGATAAGAACAACACCCCGTTACGTGAAATGCCAATCCCAATTCTCAATGTTGGTGATGAGGGCTTTATTACCATCACCCCGAATGTTGATGGTGGTCACCCTTATAACCCATTGGTGTGTTTAAAGATCACGAAAACTCGGGATCCTGGTGCACCAAGTGCGTTGGCTAAACCGACGTTGTACCAGCCAGCGGCTGGCGTAACGATCGCAACACCAAATACCATTTGTGATCCAGAAGACATTGAAATTAACCTGCCAACCCCTCAGCCTGGGGAAAAGCTACCTTCGGTGAAACTCACAATGAATACCTCTGGTATTCCAAATGACATCTTGGATAGCGTGACCATCCGGGCAGACTTGAAGGTTGATAGCCGTATTGACGGCGGTAACGGTACCCCTGGTCAGCGGTCATTCCGAGCCAATGATGATAAGGAAGTCCTTATTAGCCCAGCAGTTGACCTGAAGGTTGCTGTGGACTGGTCGAAACAGCCAACGAGTGCTGATGATGGCGTTTCGAACTACAACGACTATGACAATGAGCAGGACCCTATTTTCGCCAGTATTTCGATTACGAATGTTGGCCGTGACGAGGTGAACCCAACGAATGCTCGGGTCAAACTGAATATCCCTGATGGGTGGGATGTTGAACCACCGACTAATCCTCAAGGGTGGACCTGTGAAGCTAAGGACGAAGGCGGTAAGCGGGTGCTTGAATGTACGCGCACCACAAACTTGCCGGCGAACCAAACCACTCCATTTATTGTGAAGGTGGTCAGCCCCACCGGTGCACAGCATCGGTTGACTAACACCCCATTGATGATCACGGGTGCCTTTGCAGATAATCGAGCAATCACCAGCAACTTTGATGCCAATGACACCAATGACAAGGTAGATACCCAGGCAACGGTCTTTGTGCCACTCCCTGACTTATCTACCACCGTCACTGTTCCATCACCGATTCTTACAGATAACGACTTGACGAAGCCCTTCACGGTCAAGGTCAAGCATGATGGTGATAAGGTTCGTGCAAGTGAAGCAACCGTGACGATTTCTGCGGCCAATGGCAATGGTGCGATTACCATTACCAATGCCAATGGATGGACCTGTCAGGATTTTGGGCAAAATCAAGTCTTTGTCTGTGACTGGCCTCACGCTTCACCCGGTGGTGGCAATATGCTCCCAACGATTGAAGCAACGGTTACTGTGCCAACTAAGGAAACGGATGTCACAGTAGAAGGCAGGAGCGGTTGGTTACGCATAGATGCCAGTGGTATTCGATCAGGTGTTCCTGACAAGAACCCCGCGAATGACCGGAATGTCGTACCGCTTAAGCCATTTGACCAATGGGTTGATGGCAAGGTCACGATTACATTTGATAATCCAAATCCTCGTCCCGGTGAGGATCCTGGTCCTAAGGTTCAAATCATCCATAATGATGGTGGTGCAAATATTCCCGTTGGCACCACGATTCGTCTGACGGTTCCCCCTGGAGCGACGGTAACGGATACCCCTGGCTTCAATAACTGCCGGAAACCAGATCCCAGCCAGGATGTATGGGAATGTGACGTAGCCACTGCAATACCGCCTGGCCAGACCGTTGACGGTCCGGGCATCGCCGGTGTGGATGGTCCAAATAAGACCATTACGGTGACCATCGTACTGGACAATGACCCTAACCAGGGGAATAACACGGCAACCGGTAGTACTCGGAACAATACGCCGGTACCTGGTCCTGTAGACCCGATCAAACCATCACCAGACCCAACAGACAATCCAACACCAGAACCAACTCCTGATCCCGGTGAACGACCGAGTGAGATTCCGCCAGCCCCGGCTCCTCCTGCTCGACCAGCACCGGTGAACCCAGGGACAACTTCAACGATCAATACGCCAGAAGAACGTTCTGATAAGTGGGTAGAGTCGGTATTCCCGGCCAACGCCACCTCTCGGATTGTGTTGATTGGGCGTGACAATGTGTTTGCGGATAGCTTGTCGTCTGGTGGGTTGCAGGGCATGTTGGATGCGCCGTTGTTGTTGAACCCGGTT
>NZ_JAYKKE010000001.1:1052318-1111244 GCF_036336025.1 Stomatohabitans albus | reverse complement strand
AACCAAACACCACAAACAAAATGCGGTATCCAAGTACAAACATGCTCACAACAAAAAGTGCAAAACAAACACACTGTACAGTTAAGAAACACCGGAAGTTTTCTAGATTTCAGAGCTACACCACTTGCGTGACTGCTATCTGTCCTCTTGTCCTCAGCGGTCGAAGCCTCGTTTGAGGCTTTGTAACTTCCTTTGAGGTTGTCCTCTGCTTCGCCGTCTCAGACGACCGCGCCGCAGCGGAATCAACAAGTTATGTTCCAGGCATTACCTTTGCAACCTTGGATTTGGATTTTTTTGCTGGAATCCACCATTTCCCTTGAAATAACGGGACTTTTATTTTCCAAAAACATTAAGCCACAGGTTGAAGGATGCCCGTGAGCAGGGCAATAGCCACGAAAGCTGCAAATACAAACCGGTAAATAACGAACGGCAGGAAGCGATTCGTTGAGATCCACTTCAATAGCCAGTGGATGACTGCAACCCCTACCCCACCAGCGATAAGGGTTGCCACGATCGTCTGTGGCCATGCAACTGTTGACGATCCAATGTCTTTGAGCTTGTACAAGCCACTGGCAAGAACCGCAGGAATAGCCAATAGGAATGAATACCGTGCCGCAGCTTCTCGGGTATACCCCATGATGAGACCAGCCGTGATCGTCGCACCCGAACGGCTGACACCGGGCATCAAGGCACAGGCTTGTGCAAAGCCATAGATGATGCCGTGGGTCCAAGTGAGCTGACGAAGGTCCCGTTCTTGGGTGGCACCCGCGTCGGCTGACGCCATGTAATAGCCAACAGCAATGAGCATGGTGACTACCATCCAGAGGTTTCTGAACGTCGCATCAATCGCATCTTCAAGTAAGAGACCAAGAACCGCGATCGGGATAGAGCCAATGATGACAAGCCACCCCATACGTACATCAGGGTCCGTAATGGGTACCTTGCGCATAACCCATCCCAGCCAGGCCTTGATGATGCGCCAAATATCGTGGCGGAAATAAAGAATGACCGCCAATTCTGTACCAATCTGTGTAACCGCTGTAAATGCGGCACCAGGGTCTTGTTGCCCAAGAAGCTGGCCAATAATGGCAAGGTGGGCACTGGAGCTAATGGGTAAGAACTCGGTTAGCCCTTGCACAATGCCTAATAAAATCGCAGTCATCCAAGACACTGAGACTCCTTCATTTTTAGACAGACCGTATCACCTATTGTTGTGCTTGTTAGCGATGTTTCTTGCGTACCGCCAAACGCAGATATATCGCACCCACTGCGGCTACCAGCGCCAGCACAATAGTGATCAGACGGGTACGTTGCGCCGCCGCAACGGCGTCTTGGGGTTCTATCCGAGCATCAACGACATAGTTTGGGTTTGAGGGGTTCACTCGCAACCGGATCGGTTCCCCTACCGGCACCGCTTCGTTAGCTTGGGCGACACGAACGTCTTCACCGTTAATGTCAACGGTCATGCCCGTAAACCCTTGGTGAACAACGACAGCGGTTATCACCCTAGCCTGATAGCCCTGGAGGGCAGATGCGTGGGCAACGGCACGACTTTGAGGAATGATTGCAAATCCCAGCGCAACAATAGCAAAGATCGTTAATACGATTGCCAGCAGCCCTTTGGTATTGGGTTGACGGGGATTACCGACGAGCTCTTTCATTCCACCAGCAATCGCAGAAGGACTCCACACGCCCTTCACCTTCGATACCAAGCCCAAAGATGGCCGTTGCCGAGATGCTCGCTGCGCAGGGCGGGGTTGGCGTCCTTGGGCTGGCCGCGTCTTGGGTTGGCCAGTCGCCTGCGGTGAAGGTGCAGGACGTTGAGGCCGGGACCGGCGTTGGTTCCCGCCTTGTTGCGCAG
Source organism: Stomatohabitans albus (assembly GCF_036336025.1). Taxonomy (NCBI): domain Bacteria; kingdom Bacillati; phylum Actinomycetota; class Nitriliruptoria; order Stomatohabitantales; family Stomatohabitantaceae; genus Stomatohabitans; species Stomatohabitans albus. Next base: position 1,109,383 of record NZ_JAYKKE010000001.1, on the reverse strand, counting down.
CCGTACGCATTGGCGCGGTTGCCGATGATTTCACCGCTGGGTTCCGTGCCGGCCGTCCTGGCTGTTGGGTGCGCCCCGGATGGGGGCGGCGTGGTGCACCAGTCACTGGTTGATTCGATCGTGGTTTATTCGATCGCGGGTGTTCGGTTGCCATCTTCATCCCTTGTTAGGTCCTCCTACCCTACCCATTGAGTTTGGGTGGACTGGGTGCCAGTTCAATCCATGTTTGGCCAGGAGCAAAAAACACCGGTGCCCCTGCCTGGTCCACCACACTAAGCGGAGAGCTGGGTGAATTCTTGCGCCAACTTCCTTCAATGGCCATACCATCACGCAGGATAATCGCAGGGCCACTACCTGTAAGTTCTGTGTGGACGGTGGCGTTGCCCCCTGAATCTCTCCCGCCGTCCTTTGCAACCGTCACTTGCGCAATGACGACCGTTGCGGCTTTCCACGGTTGCGCACCTTGTTGTGTACGAGCCCAGTGGTCTTGCGCCCATGTCCACGTTGCTTTCGTGGCATCTGAAAAGGCGACCTCAGCCGTTGTTGTCGGCGTTGTACCCGGAATCACATCTGGCTGCGGTGGTGTGGCATCAAACAGGAAGGGTGATTGGGTTGCATTGCGCCCTTGGGCGGCTACCTGTTCAGCGATAGTGGCCACGTTGACCGCTAAATTATGTGGTGCTTTCCGGCTCTTGACGCGCCAAAACGCGCCATCCACTTCACCGTGGATCCAGAGGTTCAACCCGCCAGCTCGAAGTACTTGTAAGGTCGGTTCCGCTGCGCCACTCATCGCAAGATCAGTGCCGAAAGAAGGAAGAATCTGGGTATCCACCGGACGACCTGAGCGAATGGGAGCAACTTCTGCGGGTAACGAACTGTGATAAATGGCGAGGAATCGGGTGGTGCCACCCTCAACGATTTCTTCAACCACAACATCAGCCTGGTCTAGCCCCGTTTGCGGACGAGCACCAGGAGCGTTATCAACCTTCACGGCGACGGCGGCACGGGTGAGGGCGTTTGGATCATCAGCAGGGAGGCCGGTAAATGGCCAAGTAGCACCGCTAATGGCAGGAGGTGCCGACTCACCTGGCAGCGAGGTGGCCTGTTCAGAAGGAGGGGCTATCGGCGTGGGTTGTGGCGCAGGTTGACTCGCACAAGCGCTAAGGACTAATGGGCCAGCAACCACAGTTGCCAACATCATGAAGGTGGGAGAAAAACGATTTACAGGTGTACGCACCGGCTCAGTTTACGATAGCGCAATGAATATTAAGGTCATTGGTGTCGAACACGACAGCGGCGCAAAGCTGGTACGCATGTTGACAAGCAAGCATGAGGTCGGCGTCATCTTGTGCGCAACACCCTTATTTGACCTTGCTGGCCAACAACCACTGCGCATGTCACCAGATCAATGGCTTGGGGCGGGGGCAAGTAGTTGCGTGACCCTATCACTGACCGATCAGGCCGCATTGGCCCAATCATTTACCGGGGTTGACGCCCTGGCCATTATGTTGGGACGACCAAGTACCGACCCTGCACCCTACGTGGGGGCCATGGCCACTATCATCGCCGCCGCGCACAACCGCGTAAAACGGTTCGTGATGCTCAGTGACCTTGGCGCCAGCGACCCTCAGGATAATGAATGGCTCCAAGCTCTTGCACGGGTGGAAGGCATGGTTGCGAGCACGGGAATGGATACCACCGTGATACGCACGGCACTGACACTTGATGATTCTGACCCCCTCACCCGACTGATTGCGGCTGGACAAGTTCGCGACCTGGGCGGCACGCACTATCCCATCACGTCAGGGGATGTAGCTGGGGCAGTTTGGATGGCCCTGCATGATCGACCCCACCTAGGACGCACTCAGGTGATTGGCCTTGCCGGAGATACACCAGTTGCGACAGGCGACCTGCACACGATCCTGCCCCCAACGACCCAGCCAGGTCCCGGCGTCAACTTGCCGCCATCAGTGGCGGATTGGTTCAACCGGACCCACACCCCACCCCCTGGGTCAGTGATTGTGCATTAGTGGATTTAATCTTTAAATGGCCACCCTGCGTGGGGCACAGGTTGATGTATGTGGTATTCCTCGCTTGGCTGAACTGAGGGCATCCTGTGCCGTAATCGGTCTTTTATAGGACTGAGGGCTTGCTTATTGCCTAGCGTCAGAAGAGCTGGCCTCTCGCCCCATTACACCGTTGTCCTACCACTGGCTCGGTTGAGTTCCCCAGTTTGAGCTCCCCAGTTTAAGCTCCTTAGTGATCCGGGAGCCTTTCCAGGATGGAATCTTTTACAAAATATATGCCGCAACAATCTACTAAATCAAAATAGATAACTTTAGCTATTAGTTAAACAATACAAATCCCGTTATTTCCGAGGTCTCAGATCAGGAATATCCTTGATAACTTTAGACATTACCCCGAAAACTAGGGAATGCATTAAATAATCCATCATACAGATTATAATCATTATATAGCATTCTAGATATGCTTCTCATTAAAAAATCCTCGACCACCACATCTGTGAGCCAGCGTCAAATCCCACGACCCTTTTTTCCCTGTGTCAACCAAATAGAATCACCCCCAAGGCAAGACAACCAACGAATGGAATATCAATGAACAGCAATGAAAACCGTTCTCTCAGCACAGGAAAGATCATTTTCCTATTTGCAATCTTCTTGATATTAGCAATTTTAACAACTTTATATATCGTGCCTTATCTATCATACTCAATATTGAATTAGATAAGCCTTAAAAAACGTGGGGGACATTTAGTAAGCCATAGTCCACCCACCCTAATGATTGTGGCACCGTTTTAACTTCCGGTGCCACAATGCTTATCATATAAATGCTTATCATATAAACGATATGATCCACTCATTTCAGGTCTCAGAATGCACACTATCACTGAACTCATAAATGGCGTTGAGGAGTGTATCCTCAACGCCATTTATGATTCTCTATACTAATCAAATCGTGATTAGCGCTCCACACGCGTGAAGTGACGTACGGGGTGAGTAGCTGCAGGCACGACCGGAGCGATAGGGGCAACTGGTGCCTGAGCGGCTGGTTCAGCCAAACGAGTTTCGGTTTCTTCTGCTTCTAAGGCGTCAAGAATGCCCTTCACCCATTCGACATTCTCAGCCAAGTCAGGGTGCTTAACATTCAAGGAGAAGGTATCTAGGGCTACTGGTTCCGTGTCAAGTTCGGTGGCCAGCGTAACCAGGGCCAAGTCAGTCACCGGCGCATCAGGGTGAACCCAGATGATGCTGGCGGGTGTTGAAGTACTCCCCTCAACCACATGAATATCACTCGCGGCAAGAATCGTGCCGTTCTCCGTGATGCATTCAGCACTGGTGAGTACCGCCTTGGGGGCTACCACGGTTGCTTCGCAACGAGCTTCACCAGATGCGTCCACGATGTGAGCCAGGCCGGGCGCACCGGCAACCTTGAACTCATCGGCGTGGGCCGGCGTTGCAAGTGGTGCCAAGGTCGCAAGGGCAGCAAAGGCAACGGCGGTGAAGCGGGTAGCGAAGGTGGACATCGTGTCTCCAGTGGGTTGAGGTTGTTTCTGTCGTGCAATCACGGTACGTCCCACTTGGTGAAAAGACTCAAAACGCGACGATTTATCACTAGTTGTAGTTTTAACATCTCTATGGGTGATATTCATTGGGAATCTATTCGGCCAAAAACCTTCTATTCCAAGGATAATGGAATATTTACAGCACCTAACGACCCTCAGTAAGAAATTGTGAAGATACAACTAAAATGCGTCTGCGGTCAGTAAGAAGATCGCGACCGCAGCAAGGGTGTTCACCACAGTGTGCGCGGCAAGCATAGGGACAGCCAATCCAACCTGGGGTTCTCACGGCACGGAACGAGAAGGTACGTTTTCTTTACCTATGACCCCAATACCATCTGGAGATGCACCATCGCGGATGTCGATCTATCTCGACATCACCTCATTGGCATCAGTCGTTGCAGCAATACGGATTAACCGTGTTGAAGAAACCCTGTCCTATTGGTTGAACTGGGTTGTGATGGACCCTGTCGGTATCATCACCGACCAGCCAATAGATCTAAGAACACGTGCTCAGATAGCCGATTTACGCAGCCAGGCTCATTATCTCGGTATCACGATCACACCCCCCTCGTGGCGACCAAGCCCTATTTATGCACACGCCGCGATTGACTGGGCATTTGACCATAGTCATGTGTACGGGCGAAGCGCCTTCATCGCGCTATCCAAGGGGTATTGGGCAGGTATAACAGATATTCGGCAACCAGCAGCTGTTATCAACACCGTACGGAACGCTGGCATCCCCACCCAGGGGTTAGATCGTCACCTAGGGCGCAAAGAAACACTCACGACCCAATATCGTCAACTCGTGCAAGCAAGGGCAGCCCACATCGGTGATGTACCTGTCCTCAGCGTGGCAGGCACACTCCTACCAGGGCTCCTAGACGAAGATGCCTACATCGAGATTATTGAATCAATGCGGTAGTGGCGCCCAGCGTGCCAATGATGACTACCGAAAATCAAAATGCCCGACAACACGAACGGCATCTTCACCTTCGAGCCGGCCAGCTGGTTTTGCATTCTGTTGGAGAAGCCAACCCTCTGGCTGACGAGATACCGCAATGCGGTTACGCCAAGGCACCGAATGAACTGCCGCATTACTCAGCAACCAGAGATTGCCGTAGTCATCCTCAAGGATGGCAGATGTTGACACGAATCCAACACTGCCCTCTTCCATAGCACTAATCACGGTGTCGCGGGCCGGCATACCGGTGCGGATATCAGCTTCTTCTGACTCACCTGCTTGATCATCCACAGGTTCACCTGTGGGTGCATCGCGTCGCATGGCAGCCTCAAAGGCTTGCCACAAATCATCACCAGTCTTGCCAGGGCCATCAACGACATGCTGATCAGCGCCCACCTGTACAACCGCCTGGGTACGATTCAAGAGCGCAAGGATCGTGCCAATGATCCCGATGATGATGACTTCGGTCATTGGCTAGCTGAGCATGTCTACGCCACGCAAGAACACATCCTCACGTGGTCGATCAGCACGATCGGTGGGCTGTTCAGCAATCGCATCAACCGCGTCCATACCGTCGGTAACATGACCAAAAACGGTGTAGTTAGGGGGCAATGGAGCGTCCTTCAATACGATGAAAAACTGTGAGCCATTAGTTGCGGGGCCTGCATTCGCCATAGCAAGCGTGCCACGGGGGTAGCCGTGGTCACGGGCATGATCCAGTTCATCAGCAAAGGTGTACCCAGGACCACCCGTTCCCGTACCGGTGGGATCACCCATCTGTACGACAAAGCCAGGGATAACCCGATGAATAATTGTGTCTTTCCAGAACCCTTCATTCGCCAAGAACGCAAAGTTATTCGCTGCTTTTGGGGCGTGCTCGGTGTGTAACTCAACAGTGATATCACCCAACGATGTACGAATCACCGCGCTATGGGTGGGTTGATCATCCAGTACATTTTCAAACATGTCATATGAAGTCATGAACTCACCTTAGCCGACTCGTTGGTGTATTGGGAACCAATTTCACCGTCTCAATCACCGTCTTAGCTATTCGCTTGCTTCCGCATTTTCAGCGGGAAGCTGAACCTGTTCTGGAGTAGCCGCTCCGGCTGCTGGTGCCTGTTGGGCTGCGTTGGCTGCAGCCTCTTGTGCTTTAGCCTCACCGGCGGCATGTTCTTCAGGGGTAGCTTCACGCACAACCACGTTGTTCATGTAGACCCGCTCTTGGGGTGTTTCGCCAGAATCACCAGCGGCAGGAACCGAACCGATCAATTCGACAACATCCATACCTGAGATAACCCGACCAAAAGTGGCATAGGAAGGCGGTAACTGGAACTTGTCGTTGTACACAAAGAAGAATTGGCTACCACCGGTGTTGGGTCCGGCATTGGCCATGGCCACGTCGCCAGGCACATAGCCCTGTTCAGCAACACGCAGCTCATCGGGCAGGCTATACCCAATCTTCCAGGTGGCATCATTCGTTCCAGAACCGGTTTGTAACGCCCCGATGGTCGTGGCATTGCGGAAGATTTCTAAGCCATCAAAGAACTTCTGTTGGGACAAGAACACAAAGCTGTTGACCGTCTTAGGCGCTTCCTTTTCCAACAAGTCAATGACCACCGGGCCACAACTCGTTTGGATTTCAGCTACCCAGTCGGTGTCACCTAACACCTCGGCAGGGCCTCCCGGATAGGTATTGCGTACTGCAGCAGCATTATCAGGTTGGGTTGCGCTACACGCGATAGGAGTATCTGCAACCTTCGCAGGTTCAGTAAACGCCTTGGGTTCACCAGCAGGGATACTCGGATCGTCCGGTACAACCTCAGTGCTCTCTGGCGTTGGTGTAGACGTAGGCGATGCACTGGGACTTTCTGTTGCGCGCGCTTCCTCGGCACGATCTTCAACCACCGCCCACACCACCAAGGCAGCCCCAACAAGGGCCACTAAGGCGATGATGATCCACGTGTTGAACCGCTCACGGCTCTTACGTGCTTTGTAATTGGACCCGGTTGCGCTTGCCTTACGGCCCCGCGCCAACTTACGCGCTGTACGCGCCTCTTTAGACCTATCCACGTCTAACTCCTAGAGATTTAATAGTCAGCGCCCTTTGAGCGGCGAACCTCTGCACGCCAGCAATACTGATGCCAATGGCGTCGCAAGTCAGGATCACCTGAGGGGAATACGACAACATGTGCCTCACCCTCGGGAACCGTGTTCCCACAATCTGGGCAGAGATACTCACGCTCAGCACGATGCGCAGGCACGTGCTGAACTTCATACCCTTCGATGTAGTACTCAGGGTCAACGTTGCGTGTGGGCCCCAAAATGTCTGCGATGTCTCGCATCGCGTCGGCATTTTGCCATGGGCGAGACTTGCGCTTACTGCGCGCACCCTTGCTCATGCGGCGCTCCTTGGAAGATGGTCAACCGTTACTTTTGGCGAACGGCCAGCCTAGCAGCCAAGTTCATCCACTCTGTAACAGTACGACAATGACGGATAAAAGATTAAAGACTATATGGATGACAATCGGTAGCACGAGGGCAACTCGTCGCATCATCATCCATCCATTGATCAAACCCAAGATTGTGGTGACAACTACAACAATTGGGTTGAAATGAACGAACCCAAAGAATACCGCTTGTGCCAATAAACCCACCCCTAATCCATACCGGGTGGTCATAGACGAAAAAAAAGCGCCCCGGAAAAATACCTCTTCGGCGATGGGAGCCACGAACACCGTCACTACCGCATTAAAGATAGCGGCAACTCCCCCTTGGGTTAGTGCCTCGCGGGTAGATACCTGAATAGGTGGAACCGCCAGGTGAAAGGCATCAAAAACGGCGACGATGAGGGGAGAAACAACAATATTGAGTGCAAGCCAGGTGGGAATAGCCACCAGGACACCGAGACCAATCGTGCCCCACCATGATGATGGCCCCCACCACTGCGTGCGCTGATCTACCCCATGATTGGCATGGTGCCAAGCCCAAAACCCAACCGCGAACAACAATCCAAATTGGACAATCAGAACAAACTCAGCCGGTAACCATACATGAAGGAGTTGAACCAAGACGAGAATGACGAGCCACGCCAGTACCAGATAACCAGGTGGAACAGGTTCATAGAGATCCCGTCCTAGAAATGGATGTAGTTCCTGGAACATCATTCATCAAGGATTTCAACGACTTCACGAGAAACATCAGCGCCGAGCCGGGTGAGGTTCTCTTGAAAATTAGCATATCCACGATCAATGTGGTGCGGATATAACACTTCTGTACGACCATGAGCCACAAGCCCGGCAAGTACCAACGCGGCTCCAGCCCGAATATCGTTTGCCTTGACCTGTGCGCCATGAAGCGGATTTCCACCTTCGATGATGGCCTGATTTTTACCAATCACCTCAGCCTTGAGTCCCATCTTGGCAAACTCATCAATCACACCAAGCCGTGTCTCAAACACATTCTCGGTGAGCCGGCTGGTTCCATAACACTGACTCATCAGCACAATATGTTGACTTTGTAAATCTGTTGCAAACCCCGGATAAGGCAACGTCCGCGTCTCATGGGCACGCAAGTGATCACTAGGCAGCACCCGAATGGCGTTGCCGGTCACACGCAACTCGACTCCGGCACCACGCATGTCTTGTAACGGGCGATGCAGGTAAGCCGGATTAATACCTTCAACGGTAATATCTCCACCAGTGATCGCCCCCGCGACGAGGTACGTACCCGCTTCTATGCGATCACCAATGACGGCATGTGGTTCTTGGGCAGCCTCCATGCGCTCAACACCCGTCACGGTCAGCGTCTCATCACCTGCCCCATCAATATTGGCACCCATCTCGTTTAAAAACGTGACTAGGTCAATAATCTCTGGTTCGCGTGCAACATTACGTAAAATCGTTGTGCCCTCAGCCAAACAGGCAGCCATTACGAGGTTCTCAGTTGCCCCAACGCTGGCATATTCCAGAGTGTAATCGGCACCGTGTAACCGGCCGCCTGGTGCGGTGATTTCAACAAAGTCATCGCCATCTTCAACGGTGGCGCCCATTGCCTTCATACCATCAAGATGGATTTCAATTCCCCGTTTACCAATCTTGTCCCCCCCAGGCATGGCAATTCGCGCGCGGCCAGTGCGGGCAACCAAGGCACCCATGACCGAGATTGAGGCACGGATCGGTTTGACGAGTTCCGCAGGTGCATCCGACCCAATCACTTCGTGGACATCAAGCACGACCGTGTCCGTAATCGGGCCAGATTCAATCTCACCGGTGGCGCCAATATGCGTAACAAGATTGACCATATGCGCAATGTCAGTGATTTTAGGCACATTAATTAAGGTCGTGCGCCCTGCCCCCATCAAAGCAGCACCGATTAGTTTAAGCGCACTATTCTTTGCGCCACTGATTGTGACGGTGCCATGCAAGGTACGAGGACCATTCACAACGAATGCGTCACCGATGCGTTTTCCCATAGCGGATTAGTTTATGCGCCAGACCGGAGGGTGGACGCAGAAGATACTCAAATGTGCCGAATTTGAAGAAAAGTCCCCAGATATTTGCTTGAATAACGAGGACGATAAAACACGTAAATGCGGCAACATACCGCAGGGATACGGCAATCGTTTCATAAAGCTCCAGCGCATTCTCTCCGTACAACAAGCTATCCCCGATAACGCCGAGAATAATCCATTCCTCAACGAATGAGAACACGTAGAGCCAGAGCAGATGGCAGATATACAGCGTGAGGGCTTGTCGACCGGCAGTAGCCAGAGCACGCCCAGCCTTCCCCAAATACGGCGCAACGAGCACACAGAACGCAACGAGGAATGTCGCACTTGCCTCACCTTCAACGAGATAAAAGATCGTGTTGGAGTGCGGGGTGATTGTAGCCCACACCGGTATCTCACCTACACCTCTAGCCAACAACACTTGCTGTGTGAGTCCTGCCGCACCATGAATACCTACGATCCCAACTAATGCAGCGCATGCAAGGGCTTTAACGATTCGACGATCTTGCCAATCAACACGACCGAGTAAGACGCCCGCAAGGACCGCCGAACCCCACGTCACCAGTGGATACTGGCCGTTATACAAAATGCTGGCAAGTTGTTTGACCGGCGAGTCCAAAAAGCTGCTCACCACAAGGCGAGGGGCATTGATCCACCACAACGAACAACCTATACCCAGCCAACTCGCTGTAGTTAGTGCAAGTGCCCAGGTGGGTAACTGAGCACCTACCCACCCCACCACGTAATAGAAGGCATAGAACTGCAAAATAATGATGGGTCCAGGACTGACCTCTTGGAGAAGGATCCCAAGCATAAACAGTACGCCGGCACGCCAGAGCACGATACGAATACTCTCGTGAGGACTCTTCGCGCCCAATAACAAGGTGATCCCGATCCCCGCTATCACCACAAAGGCCAGTGACGCTCGCCCATGCACCGTCCCCAGGATTACCCCGATTACATGGGTAGATTCCCTTGCCGGAACAAAGTGCGCAAGAATCATACCAAGAAGGCTCAGTGCGCGCGCAATATCTATTCCTGTAATCCTGTCAACACTTTTTGTAATTTTTTTCTCTGAACCCTCAATCGACGCTTGACCCCAATCTCCGGGTTTTTCCTGATGTACAAAACCCTGGTATGGATTGATATTCTGCTGGAAACTAGCTGTTTGCTGGACCAAACCATCAACTCGCCGTTGAATGTTGGGGCGCCAAGATTCAGGTGTTTGGGAATCCATGCGCCTGATCGTACAGGTTCGTACCTTCTATAGACGTCGTACCTTTCCTTGCGATGAATACACAAGGATTAATGACGCGACTCAACATGCGCACCGTTGTGCTTTCTGCTCTGATAGCTACCGGCTTGTATGTCGGAAGTGGCGTAACCGCCCCAGTGCAGGCAACCACTCCCGAAGCAGACGAACCGATCGAAACGACCGTACAAGAAGAAATCGACGCCGCACAAGCGGTTGGTACGGTCAGCGACTATTCAGGTGACGTGTCCTTAGCTGGTGGTAAGCAGGCCGGTGAAGGAGAAGATACTCCTATCGACGGCAACGGTAAAGCTGCTCGCAAGTCCTCCATTGATATCTTCCCGATTCAGCAGAATGCCAGGTTCACTGACACGTTCGGTGCCTCTCGTGGTGGTGGTACCCGCCGCCACTTAGGTGTAGACGTGATGAGTAAGCAGATGAATGAAACCTATGCCGCGGTTTCAGGCACCATCCGCAAAGTCAAGAACGAAGGTGTTCACGAAGGTAAATATGCCTCCTCGTTCTACCTCCTTCTTGACGGTGATGATGGACGCTCCTATTTCTATGTTCACTTGAACAACGACACCCCAGGCCGCCCAAAGGGTTGTGACGGCAAGGGCGGTATGGAAAACGCCCTCTCCCCACGTCTGGTCGAGTATTACAACCAGCACAAAACACTCCAGGGTGCTCGCGTTGAACGCGGTGAACACATCGGTTATGTCGGATCCAGCGGTAACGCCTCCTGCGGTGTGGACCACATCCACCTTGAAATCTGGCCAGCTCACGGTTGGGATGCCCAAAAACGGGCTTTGAACCCCTACCCCATCTTGAAGGCTGCCTACGATACGCACGGTGCTCCCTATGGGAACAATGGCATCGGTAACAACAGCCCCAAGCCGAGTGAACCATCAAAGCCAGAGGCAGGCAACAAGCCCACTGCCGAAAAACCAGCTGCTGAAAAGCCAGCCGCCGAAAAGCCAAGCAGCAATAGCCCGCTTGAAGGGGCAGAACGCATCAGCTCCAGTGAACGTATCGGCACCGCCGCACGGCTCAGCGCATCTTCCTTTAAGACTGCAACGACCGCCGTTGTTGTTCCCGCTGACACCTACCAAGGTGCCCTTCTTGGCGCACCATTGGCAGCCGCACACAACGGTCCCGTACTGTTGTCAGAAACTGGGCGCTTAAGCGAAGCAACCCAAAAAGAATTAAAGCGACTCGGTGTCCGCAATGTCTACACCGTTGGCACCATGCCTGGGGCAAGCAGTGGCCTCACCAAGGCTGGCTTTAAGGTGACCACCGTTGACCACAAAGACCCTGCAGTCTTAGCCAATAAGGTTGCCGAACTCGTTGCCCAATCCAATGAAGGTAAGTCTGAGCTTTCAGCCATTGAGAACCGTCACGTCATCTTGGTTAGTGGTGACAAGAACGCATGGCCAGACGCCCTTGCAGGCTCCGTCTTAGCCGCAACCGATAAGGCTCCCGTTCTGTTTACTGATCGTGACACTATCTCTGATCAGACCCTCGAAACCATTAAAGACCTGAACCCCAGCCATATCAGCGTCATTGGCGGTACCGCACGTGTGAGTGACAAGGTCTTTAAGAAACTCCAAAGCCAGTTCATGCTAGTTGATCGCCTCAGCGGTCCTGGCCGTGTAGAAACAGCCCTCGCGGTGAGCTCCTACATGGTGAGCAAGAACCCAAGCATCACTAATCGTGTATTTGTGGCTACCAGCTCCAACTACCCAGATGCCCTTGCCGCAGGCCCGGCCCTTGCCGCACAAGGCGGTGTCCTCGTCCTGGCTAATCCAAGTGGATCCAACAGCGCGGTCCGTGAGTGGATTTCCAGTCAGAACGGTGTCGACAACCTCTACGTCATCGGTGGTACAAGCGTGATGCCGAACGCCACTGTGAATGCAATCGCCAAGAGTGCTCGATAACTGCACAACCTAGGCAGCACGAAAGAAGCCCCCGGTTCTCTCTCCCGGGGGTTTCTGCTATCTACTCACCGGCACTCTCCCTAGCATGGGCACACTCTGGCGGCACACCCCGGCACCGGCGCACCCTGGCGCGGGCGCGGGCATTGCCCGCCTCGGGCACCTTCGCACCCCAGGACACCCTGGCCCGGTCACGCTCTAGCACGGGCGCGGGCATTGCCCGCCTCGGGCACGTTCGCCTGCCGCCATCCATGGCGGCAAACCGGCTCACTGAATTCGCCCATCCTGGGCTCATATCACCCTGGCAGCCAATGCCCCCACCCTTAGCCCATACCACCACACCAGCACCCCTACCACCCAGATAACCAACACCCCCACCTACACCACCTGTTTCGGGGTTTATGGCCCTACTCGTGGCAGTTTGTTGGCACAACTAAATGTTCCAGGCCAAGGGCCTGGAACGGTATAGCAGGGAACTCAATTAGATTTTGGTGCCGCAGATTGCATTGGCTTCATCGCGGTCGGCAACTTCACGGCCTTGATCAACAAGAATCGTCAACGTGTTGTTCTTGAACTCAAGAAAGCCACTCTCAATCACAAACACGCGCTCATCAAGAACCGCTGACTTAAGTACCAGCGGTGCCATCGTCAGATCAAGTAAGGCAGGAAGGTGATTCGGCAGGATTGTCATTAACCCACTACCAGATTTGGCAATCACCTCGTCCACAGGCCCTTCATAGAGCGCATGGGACGGGGTCACCACCTCGGCAACAATCCTGCCTAGATTCTCCGTAGCCATTACTTCTTCAATTCTGCCGCATTGGCCAGCACATCGTCCAAGCCACCCGCATTCAAGAAGGCCTGCTCTGGCACGTCATCAAGTTCACCATCAACCAGCTTCTCAAAGCCCTCAATCGTGTCCGTAAGAGGCACGGTCACCCCATCAACACCCGTGAACTGCTTCGCCACGTAGAACGGCTGGCTAAAGAAACGCTGCACCTTACGGGCGCGCTGAACAATCACCTTGTCCTCTTCACTCAACTCGTCCAAACCAAGAATCGCGATGATGTCCTGCAAATCCTTGTACCGCTGAAGCACCACCTTCGTACGGTTCGCCACGTTGTAGTGACGCTCCCCAATAATCTGCGGGTCCAGAATGCGACTTGTTGAGTCCAACGGATCAACCGCAGGATAAATACCCAGTTCAGCAATAGAACGGCTCAGCACGGTCTGAGCGTCCAAGTGAGCAAACGTTGCGTGGGGGGCCGGGTCGGTCAAGTCATCGGCAGGCACATAGACAGCCTGCAAACTCGTTACCGAGTGCCCCTTAGTTGACGTAATACGCTCCTGGAGGGCACCCATTTCGCTCGCCAACGTTGGCTGATACCCCACTGCCGACGGCATACGACCCAACAAGGTGGAAACCTCAGAGCCTGCCTGAGCAAAGCGGAAGATATTGTCAATGAAGAGCAACACATTCTTTTGCTCCACATCACGGAAATACTCCGCCATGGTCAACGCGCTAAGCGGTACACGCAAACGCACTCCCGGCGGTTCGTCCATCTGTCCAAAGACCAGCGCAGTTTTATCCAACACGCCAGCTTCTTCCATTTCAAGCATCAGGTCCGTACCCTCACGGGTACGTTCACCAACACCAGCAAAAACGGAATACCCACCATGGTCTTGGGCCACACGTTGAATCATTTCCTGAATCACAACGGTTTTACCCACGCCGGCACCACCGAACATGCCGATCTTGCCGCCCTCAACGTACGGGTGAATAAGGTCAATGACCTTGATACCCGTCGTAAACATCTTCGATTGGGGTTCCAAGTGATCGAAACTGGGGCTATCGCGGTGAATTGGCCACCATTCACTCGGAGAAATCTCATCAATACCCACGTCCAGTGGATGGCCGAGCACGTTATACACATGCCCAAGTACACCCGGACCAACCGGCACTTCAATCGGCTTGCGACTATTAACCACAGGGGTACCACGACGAAGCCCATCAGTAGGCTGCATCACAATCGCACGCACAATATTGTCGCCAACTTGCTGGGCAACCTCGGCTGTTAGCACTTGAGAAGAGCCGTCTTCTAAGGTTCGCTCAAAGGTGATCGCGGTATTAATCTCAGGCAAATCGTTGCCCGGAAACTCCACATCAACCACGGGCCCCGTGACCCGCATGATACGACCTGTAGGGTTTTCATTACTCATTGGGGCTCCTAGTTAGCGCTGCGAGCCAGCGCATCAGCGCCGCCCACGATCTCGGAAATCTCACTGGTGACCGCAGCCTGACGGGCTGTATTGGCCTTGATCGTTAACGTATCGATCACTTCTTCGGCATTCTCTGTTGCAGCCTTCATGGCGCGTTGACGGCTCGCATGTTCACTAGCCGCGGATTCGAGCATGGCGGCAAAAAGTTGCTGTTGGACATACCTCGGCAATAGCGCATCCAACATGACGTCCAACCCCGGATCCATCAGATACTCGGGATGCACACCGGCCTCTTCCTCAGGTTTGAGTTCATCAACTGTGATATCAATCGGGTTGTCGATATCAATAGGCAAAATCTGTGCACGGGTGGTGCGTTGGATAAGCGCATTCACAAAGGCCGTATACACCACCACTACCTGGTCAATCGTGCCGTCACGATAATCACGCACAATAGGATCCACCACTTGGCGAGCAGCATCAGATGAAGGCTGGTCACTTAACCCCTCATAGGCACGCTCGACTTCAACATTCCGGAACCGCAGCCAGGACGCACCCTTAGAGCCGACACAAACCATCTGGACTTGTTCACCATGAGACAGCAACTCTTGGCGAGCATCATACGCCGTACGAATAGCGTTAATGTTGTACGCCCCAGCCAACCCGCGGTCTGACGTTATGACTACCACACAGGTTTTGCCGGCACCGGGATGTTTGCGCAATACCGGATGATTCTTTGCCTGTGGAAATGCAGATAGATGCCGAACAACGCGGTTCATTCCCGCAGAGTAAGGACGTGCGGCCTGCACAGCTCGTCTCGCCTTGGCAATTCGACTCGCAGCAATCAATTCCATCGCACGCGTGATCTTCTTCGTCGACTGAACACTTTTTATTCGTCGACGAAGGACACGGAGTTCAGCGGCTCCTGCCATCCTTATGCTCCAGCGGCGGAGACAGCCGCCTGCGCCGCAAATCCGTCATTAAAGTCGTCGATACCAGCTTTCATCGCATCAACGAGATCATCACTGAACATCCCGCTATCAAGCTTGTGCAACGTATCGGGATAGCGTGACGCGAAGAACTCACGAAGTTCTCGGTCATAGCGCCGAGCATCAGCGACCGGGTAAGCGTCAAGATAGCCGTTCCCCGCAGCCCAAATACCAATAATCTGTTCACCATTGCTCATCGGCTCATACTGGGGCTGTTTCAAGATTTCGATGGTGCGCTGGCCACGGTCCACTTGGCGCTGAGAAATGGGGTCCAACTCACTGCCAAACTGGGCAAAGGATTCAAGCTCACGATACTGCGCCAAACTCACACGCATTGTGCCTGCCACCTTCTTCATCGCCTTGGTTTGGGCAGAACCGCCCACGCGGCTCACACTGATACCCACATTCACCGCAGGACGGACGCCCTGGTTAAAGAGGTCAGTTTCAAGGTAAATCTGTCCATCAGTAATGGAAATCACATTGGTGGGAATGAATGCTGAAACATCGCCACCCTTCGTTTCGATGATGGGCAACGCCGTCATCGAACCCCCGCCAAGTTCTTCACTGAGCTTAGCTGCACGCTCCAATAAGCGGCTATGCAGATAGAACACATCACCGGGATAGGCTTCACGCCCTGGCGGACGGCGCAGCAACAAGGAAATCTGGCGGTAAGCGTCAGCCTGTTTGGACAAGTCGTCATAGACAGCTAATGCATGTTGGCCGTTGTACATCCAGTAGTTACCAATCGCCGCACCGGTGTACGGTGCAAGATACTGGAATGGCGCCGGGTCCGACGCTGCCGCAACCACTACCGTCGTATACTCCATCGCCCCGTGTGCTTCAAGACGGCTAACAATTTCAGCAACCGTTGAACCTTTTTGCCCGATAGCGACATAGACACACTTCACTGCTTTCTTGGGGTCACCACTCAGCCAGTTTTCACGCTGATTGATAATGGTGTCAATACACACCGCACTTTTACCGGTCCCGCGGTCACCGATGATCAACTGACGCTGACCACGACCGATAGGTGTCATCGCATCAATCGAGCGAATACCCGTCATCAACGGTTCATGGACTGGTTGACGCTCAACGACTGAGGCGGCCTGTACTTCAAGACCACGACGCCCGTCAAGCTTGTCTTCGTCCAAAGGGCCCTTCCCATCAATCGGGCGACCTAAGGCATCCACCACACGCCCGAGGTAAGCATCACCCACTGGCACGCTCAGGACCTCACCCGTCCGGCGAACGATTTGTCCTTCCTCCACACCATCACTCGGCCCCAAGACCACCGCGCCAATAGAGCCCTCATCAAGATTCATCGCAAGGGCGTATAAGGTGCGGCCTTGGTGGTCAGTACCGAGTTCTAACAGCTCATTCGCCATGGCATCGTTCAACCCGGAAAGGTGGATAATGCCGTCAGAGCTTTCGAGGACGTGGCCGACTTGCTCAGTCGTTTCTTTCGGAGTCCACTCACTTAACCGCTCACGCAGGGACTCGGCAATGGCTTTAGCATTGAAATCACTCATCTAGGTCTCCTAATGCGCTTCCGCAATAGCGTGGTGTAGGTCTTCAAGACGACGGGCAATGGAGGCGTCCCGCAATTCGCCGTTCAAATCGACGGTGATACCGCCTATCAGGTCTGGATCTACGGTCACATCCAACATCACGGGGCGACCTGCAACTTGGGTAAGTTTGGCAATGAGCGCATCTTCCTGGCTGACGGTGAGACGGTGTGCAACACGCACCCGGGCAACCTGTACACCCTGAGCTTCCACCGATCGGCGCCAAGATTCATCCGCGATTCGACGGAGGAGACGAACATTCTCAGCCACAATGAGTGCGGCAATTAATGCGGCAACTGGGCGGCTACTTTCATTCACAACGTCAGCCACCGCACTCACACGGTCAGCTACTGGAATGGATGGGTCATTAAGCTTGTCACGTAATTCGGTATTCGCGTCAATCGCATCAGCGAGATGCCGCAAGGCCAAGAACGATCGTTCATCATGATTGATGGCGGACACCATATTGACAAACGCATTAGCCCAAGCGGTTGGGGAATGTGAATCCATATCTCCTCCAGGCAGTACTGGTTACTTGCTGGCTAATTCGTTGATAAATTCATCGACGAGGTCAGAGTGACGCTCGACATCAATTTCTCGACGAACGATACGGCTGGCCAATACCATGGCGAGGTCACCAATTTCATCACGAGCTTCACGCAGGATACGCTGATGCTCGGCTACGGCAGCGGTGTGCGCATCATCACGAATCTTCTCGGCTTCTTGCTTCGCTTTACGCACGATCGACTCACGCTGCACGTCAGCATCTTGCCGCGTCTTCTCAATTAATTGATTGGCCTCTAAATGGGCTTCTTTTAATAATGCGGCGTATTCATCTTGAGACTTTTTAGCCTCAGCGACCGCTTTATCAGCCTCTTCAAGCTGTCCCTGGATAGCCTGACGACGTTCCTCAAGCACTTTGTTCAATGTAGGAAATGCGAACTTAGACAAGAAGAACAGGACAATGGCAAAGGAAATTAGCCCGAATACAAGCTCTGGTACCTCTGGTAATAGTTGGAGGGCATTGGGATCACCCTCGGCAAATACAACCATTAGACACCGCCACCCATTACGACGAAGGCCAACACAAGCCCCAGCAACGCTAACGCTTCGATAATGGCGATACCAATGAACAGATTCGTACGGATCGTGCCAGAAGCCTCAGGTTGACGAGCCATGGATTCGATCGCACCCTTAAAGAGCAGACCGAGCCCGATTCCTGGACCGATACAGGCCAAACCGAAGGCCAAAGCGGCAGCGATTGAACCGATATTTCCTGTCATAAGTGTTCCTCTTTTGGATTGGACGGAGTGTGACTCCGTTACATGGTGATCTGGAGAGCTAAATCTGTGAGTACAACGCCTAGTGGGCGGGCTCAATTGCGCCTTGGAGATAAACGGCAGTCAAGATTGCAAAAATATAGGCCTGTAAAAACCCAATAAACATTTCGAACGCAACAACAACTGGCCCAAACAGGAAAGTGATGATCCCGATAGGTAAGAACCAATAGTTTGCGTCAGCAGGTGCCAGCCCTGGGATACGCAAGAATGACCAGGTAGCAATAAAGGTGATCGCCAACAAGAGGTGACCGCCGACCATATTGGCAAATAACCGGACCGTTAACGTGACGGGGCGCAGAATAAACGTACTAATCAGTTCGATTGGGGTTAATAAGAAATACACCGGCCATGGCACACCTTCTGGGAAAGCAATGTCCTTGAAATAGGCCATCCCTTGATGACGAATTGCAACCACAATGAATAGGACATACGTAACCATCGCCAAGCCAAGTGGATAGGCAATACGGCCAGTTGGAGCAAAGTTCACAAAGGGCGTAATTTTAAACCAGTTATTGACCAGGATGAATACAAACATCGCGGTTAATAGTGGAACGTACGGCTTACCTTTTGGCCCAATGACATTCATGGCGATTTCACGGTCGACAAAGTCAACAACCAATTCACCTAAGGCTTGCATCTTGGAGGGCACAATCTTGGCATTGCCGAAGGCCATCCAAAAGAAACCAATGGTGATAACCACACTGAGGGCGACTAAGAGGTACACCCGCGTGAACGGGGAGCCTAGAAACTCTGGCCCCGGCAAATTAAAGAGGTGCCCGACCTGGGGGATTTCGAACGGGCCACCAAATGGACCGGATGCAAAAAGGGCGTTCACGCAAGTACCTTTCATGTTTGTTGGCGCGTGCGGAGCACGTATGGTTTCGCAGGGGTAACCCAGTGATAGCGAGGATCTTTCGCACACACCCAGAGGCAGGCGAACGATCCAGCAATCACGGTAATCGCTATACCCAACGCAAAGGGCGCACCGGGTCTTGCAACATTGTCAATTGCAACAAGTGCTAATGCAACCAAAATCCCTAAACGAATAGGAACAAAGGCCATCTCAAGCATAAGCGCCCGTCGCCCACCTGTCGCTGCAAATACATGGAGTGGCCACATAAAAACGTAAGTCGTCACGACACAACCAGCGCCAAATGCCACATCACGAGTTGCCTGAGGAACCAATAGGGCACTGATCCCAGCCGCCAAGAGCCCGACAAAAACTGCCGCACCGAGTTGGGCGCGGGCAAGGGAAGATTCAATCCCAACCATCAGGGCGCGCGAGTGCCTAGTTCCCGAATACCGGGTGCGGCTGAGTCGACGGACGTATCGGTAGCTGTCGCACCGGATGATTGCGTGGGGTGTTCTAACGCCGTGATTGCTCTCCGGTATCGGATATAGATGGCATACATACCGACAAGCAACCCGACAAATAAACCAACAATGACCAACCGAGGGCCGGTATGAAAGACCCAACGGTCAAGGGCATAGCCAATAGCCCCAAAAAACACTGGACCGGAGAGTAAATCCGCAGTGTAGGTATAGCTTTCGTCCTGGCTTAGCGAAGCAACCATATGGTCCCTAGTCATCGAGGTGGAGGTCAGTTGACCCTCCCAGGGAGGATACCCGCTAACCGACGGTCAGGCTATGGTCACGCTCCGAGTTCGGGCTATGGTTTAGACATGCGCATTGCTATTGGGGCGGATCACGCCGGATACGAATTAAAACAACATCTCATCGCCATGCTTACTGATGATGGACACGATGTCATTGATTGCGGTACCCATTCCACGGAGTCTGTCGATTATCCCCCCATTATGTTTGATGTGGGACGCAAGGTAGTCCAGGGCAATGCTGACCGCGGTATTGTCATTGGAGGTAGCGGGCAAGGCGAACAAATTGCGGCCAATAAAATCAAGGGAGTCCGAGCCGCCCTTTGTAACGATGAGTGGACCGCCCGCCTCAGCCGGCAACATAACGATGCCAATGTCATGGCCATTGGTGGCCGGATTGTTGGACTCGGCCTTGCCCAGGACATCACACGGTTATGGTTAGCTACCCCATTCGAGGGCGGTCGCCATCAACGGCGTATCGATTTGATCAACGACCTCGAACGCCAATACCCCTGAGGCCTACCTCATGGTAAATGATCGCGTTTTCGACCACCTGATTGTGCTCGGGGTCGCATTTCTTGCCGCCGTCGTATTGACACCCATTGTCGTACGTACCGTCACATGGTTTGGCTTACTTAAAGCCCCTGGTGGTCGCAATGTGCACACCAAACCTACGCCTGAGTTTGGTGGTATTGCGATGTACGTTGCCGTTCTGATCGCCCTAGCTGTGGCCACCCAGTTGCCTGCCTTTCGAGCCATATTCGGCACCACCAGTGAGCCTGAGGCCATGGTGCTTAGCTCTGCCCTGATTTTTTGGGTGGGTCTCCTCGATGACTCTCGCCCAATTCGTGCAATCGTGAAATTAGCCGGTCAGGTTTTAGCTGCGAGTGTGGCTGTTATCTTCGGCGTTTCTGTACATTATGTCTACATCCCTTTTGGTGATGGCCAAATCGTCAGCCTTTCTGGTGAACTAAGTACCCTCGTCACCGTTATCCTCATCGTGGCCATGGTCAACGCCGTCAACCTTGTCGATGGCATTGATGGTCTCGCCGCTGGCATTGTGTGTATTGCATCAACAGCAATGTTGATTTGGGTTCTTGCACCAGCTACAACGCCCTATCCCAGTTTGCAAGGTGCAGCCAGCCTGATTCTGGCCGCCCTTATTGGTACAACATTGGGATTTTTAGTATTTAATTTTCACCCCGCCTCAATTTTTATGGGTGACACCGGCGCGATGATGCTGGGCTTTTTACTCGGCACTGCCAGCGTGTCCGCAATCGGGAATGCGATTACGCCCTCATCTTCTGACTTTGTCGTTACCGCGATTCCCGTCCTTATTCCTGCTGCAGTGCTGGCTATCCCGTTTTTAGATGTATTGCTCGCGATTTTGCGGCGCACCATTCAGGGGCGACCGATCTTTAGTCCAGACAAAAATCATCTCCATCACCGCATTCTCAAATTAGGCAATGGACAACGTGGCACAGTCATGATTCTTTGGGGATGGGCAGCCCTCATTGCCTTCACCGTTGTCGGCCCCGTCTTAGCTCCATTTCGGCCAGTTCTTGCCTTCTCGGCTGTGGGAGGGGTGTGCTTACTTATCGCGACGTGGGTACCTCATTGGACCCGCCGACACTTCAATACCGACGACCATGAGGAAACAACCAGCGCCTAGCCGACGTAGGTGCCGCTCAATACTGGGCGAGCACAAAACGCTCACGCCCAGCCAGGTCAGCAATAACTTCCGTGCGCGTTGCCCATTGGCCAGCACGCTGGGCACTCTTGTACACCCGCGCCGGGTCATCCTCAAGTGCTAACCACCCGCCTGGGCGCAACCACTGTGGGGCCAGATCGATAAGGTCTCGAACACTATCCCACCCCTCAGCCCCAGGCCCAACCAACGCGTTGTACGGGTCCCAATCTTTTACTTCAGGCGCTGCTAAGTGCACCGTCTTGGCGTCAAGATAGGGCGGGTTAGCGATGAGCAAATCAACAGTTCCGACCCAATCGGATGGGACAGAGGACAACAAATCGCCTTGGGTTATGGTCACCACCGGGTAGGACGCACAATTGAGGGTAGCTAATGCGACCGCCTCGGGATTGATATCTGTTGCCCAAATAGCTTCCGGGTTTGCCTCCATGGCTAGTGCCGCAGCGATCGCTCCCGTACCGGTGCACGGCTCAACGATGCGGGCACCCGGAGACAGTGCACGGTCTAAGCACACTTGAACCAGCCATTCTGTTTCCGGACGGGGAATAAACACGCCCCGGCGCACGGCCACCTCAAGATAGCGGAACGGTGCGGTTCCTAAAATCAATTGGAGAGGTTCACGGGCACATCGTCGCCGTAAGGCCTCTTCTTGCTCATCCGCGCGCAGCCCTGCCTGACTAATCCAGCGCCAATCAGCTTCGGGGCTGGGTACGCCAGCATTCCTTAAGCGATGGATTGCCTCGTTGGCATCCACCACCAGGGCTACCCGATAGGAGAAACGGCTTCTTGGCCTAACGCCTGGTTAATCCGCGTGGAGGAGTCAAGCTTGTCCGTTCCGCCGTAGTCGAACACCATATCGATGCCATAGTCCAAACACACGGTGTATTCAGGAACAGAACTGGGGTCTGTCCGGTCGCCCCCATTCCCAAAGATGATATTCCAGCCTTGGTAAGAATCGGCTATGGATGCCAGTGTCTGGCAAACGGTACGGTCTTGGTCCTTACTAAGGACGGCTTCATCAACAAGTCGTATATTGCGCACGATCTCAATGCGATCGGACTCGGGCATGATCACCTTGCCCTTTTTCATTTTTTGCTGATGGTCATTATTGACAATGACAACAAGCCGATCGCCATCACGACGTGCAGCTTGGAACATCCTGAGGTGTCCTATATGGAAGGGATTGAAATATCCACTGAGTACCACCAAGGTCTGTTTTGCGTCATTAGTACCGTTCATAATCTTCACGTTAGCGCACCTTCACCCTGAGGAAACCCCGGGATGCCCTCTATCCCTTCTCCATTTCGTAATGTTTTCTTCATGGCCGTGTTTACCTGGCGAATAGATTCGCCGTAACCCATCGGGCCCATATTGTTGCTCTACCCAACCACGCGGGTCGTTATGCGGATAGTAATACCCGTCACCATGTCCAAGGTTTTTCGCGCCTTTATAGTGACTATCACGCAAGTGCAACGGTACAGGAGCATTACCCAATCGGTCAACTTCAGCATCTGCGTTGTGCATCGCACGCGTAACACTGTTCGATTTTGGGGCAAGGGAAAGGTAAAGACAAGCTTGACTCAATGCATACCTTGCTTCGGGTAGCCCAATTTTTTCTAGAGCGTCAAATGCTGCTGTTGCTTGCACAAGTGCATTGGGATCAGCAAGGCCAATATCCTCACTCGCCAAAATAATCATGCGTCGGGCAAGAAATCTTGGGTCCTCGCCACCAGCCAACATGCGAGTCAGCCAATATAAGGCCGCGTGAACATCGGATCCTCGCATACTTTTTATAAATGCACTGACCTGGTCATAGTGGTGGTCCCCGCCTTTGTCATAGCGCAGATGAGGATTCGCTAGCGCCGTCCGGATATCGGTAACGGTAATGATGTCTCTAGCCATACTTGCGGCAGCTTCAAGTCCAGTGAGTGCTACTCGTGCATCACCGTCAGCCGCATGTACCAACGCCGTTTTTGCCTCATCTTCAATACGATGTACCAACAATGAACGATCAGTAATAGCCCGATCGATAAGCACACCCATTGCGTCTGCATCAAGTTCATTCGTTCGGTACAACATCGAACGACTCAGTAGGGCCGCATTCACTTCAAATGATGGGTTTTCGGTAGTGGCACCGATCAAGGTGACGTCACCCGCCTCCACACTGGGTAACAACGCATCTTGCTGGCCCTTGTTAAACCGGTGAATCTCGTCAATAAACACCACGGTATTTCGACCCGTTCGCCGACGCCGTTCGATGGCTTCAGCAACCGCTGCCCGGACATCTTTCACTCCAGCCGCCGTGGCGCTGATTTCATGAAGGTGATAGCCGGCAGTTTGAGCGATAATGCCCGCCATCGTTGTTTTCCCTGTGCCGGGTGGCCCCCACAGAATGATTGATGGAATCTGGCCTGCTTCAAGGGTTTTACGAATCGGCCCGTTTGGCCCAACGAGATGGTCTTGACCCAACACCTCATCCAATGAGGTTGGTCGCATCCGAGCAGCAAGCGGAGCATGTGCCGCTACCTCGGACTGAGGGGCTGCAGGCTCAAAAGAACCGTCTTTGTCAGGGGTGGAATCAAAAAGCGTGCCAGGCATACCACCACGTTACGGGCCTTTTCCTGATTACCCAAGGCTGTAGTTTGCCGCCATGAACGCTATTGTGCGTCAAAATGAGCGAAGAACAACGATCTACCCCTCGGCATACCCGTGCGGTGGTACTTGGGAGTGCCATTAGTGGCATTGCTGGGTACGTCTTTTCTATCCTGGGCGTTCGCGTCCTAGGCGATACCGCCTACGCGAATATCGCAGTGCTATGGACGATTCAATACTTGGTTGTCAGTATCACCTTGTTGAATATCGAAGCCTGGGTGACACGGCATCGCGGGGTAGCCCCTTGGGTAGCCGGTTGGGTGATCGGGCTTGCCGGTATTGTCACCGCAATTGGATCAATCGCAGCTGAGCAGCTATTTCACGGCGGGGATTGGACGTGGGGGCTTATCGCTGGGGCTATCACCTTGGCATACGGGTCGCTCATCGTTGCTCGCGGCCAACTGGCTGCAAATGAATCCTTTACCGCATTTGGCGTCTTAAACGGTGCAGAAGCCCTCATACGGCTTGGTTTGGCTATCGGCCTCGCCTTACTTGTGGTCCCCCCGTGGGCGTGGGGTGCAATCATGCCAATCGGTCCCATTGTGGTGGTCCTTGGATGGTTGGGCTTTGGTGGCCGATTTACTCGTGCAGACGCCCCATTTCCTGCCTACTACCTGTTGAACACAACGGTCAGCAATGGGATAAGCCAGCTCCTCTTAGCAGGGGCTCCGTTGGCGGTAGCGTTACTGGGCGCCGGACCGCAGGTAACCAGTCTCGTCTTTGTCACCACCACCTTGGGCCGTGCTCCCCTTGTCTTTCTCCACGGTGGACTCCTCGCTCGTATCTTGCCACCCTTGCTGGCTATTGCCCAAGGTAATGACCGGCACCGCATCGCAATGGCGATGAACCGTGTGCTCGCGGTAGCAACGGCCAGCCTCATTGCGGCCTACATCGGGGGTGGGCTTATTGGTCCACCCGTTGTGGCCCTGGCGTATGGCAATAATCTGCGCCCCTCATTTGTACTGGCCGGTTTTACTGGGGTGGCTGTCATTGCCACCATGGTTGCGCTTTTACTGGGTCAAGTACTTATCGCTCTTCATGCCGAACGTGATATGGCTGTTCCCTGGATTATCGGTCTCGTTGCTACAGCGATAGGCACCATGGTGATCCCATTGCCGATGAGTGAACTCATCGTTGCTGCGAGCGCTCTCGGCGCCATCGTGGCGACATTGGGGCTAAGCGTTGTGGTTCGCCGAGCAGCATTAACACAAAATGTGCTCGTCCAACCAGAACGGCTGCCCTACTAGCTAACCAATGCCATCGGATGATGCTGACATCCTTTAGTGAACACGCCTCCTCACACCGTGAAGATGGATGAAAACATTGAGGCCATTTGCGTAAGAAAACAGACTGATGGCCTTCTCGTTCGCACTACGGTTTAGCACATGGTTTTGAATCGGAGCGATATCACTGATCTTGTCCTTGTTGGCGTTGAGGGCGCGGTGGGGCGTATTCATTTAAATCGGCCTCAAGCCCTCAATAGTTTGAATACCGATATGTGTTTGGCCGTCTGCCAAGCGCTCATCGACTGGGAAACCCAAGACGAGGTCCAAACGATTGTCATTACCGGTGAAGGTCGCGGGTTATGTGCTGGTGGCGACGTTGTTGCCGTTCGAGAGCATCGTATAGCCGGTGAACCTGAATCCTTCTTCAAAGTTGAATACGGGATGATCAAGCTCATTGCCTCCTATGCCAAACCAGTCGTGGCGATTATGCATGGCATTGTCATGGGGGGTGGCTTGGGAATCAGTGCCCATGCGTCACATCGTGTCGTTACTGAGACAACCAAGACGGCAATGCCCGAAGGCCGTATCGGGTTTTGGTGCGATGTCGGCATGACCTGGCCATTAGCCACCAGATCACCAGGTAAAACTGGATTTGCATTTGCTATGACGGGGGCGATTGGGTCACCAGCACAAACCATCGGGTTACATCTGGCAGATACCTTGATTCCCGACAATCAGATCCCCACCGTAATTGCACGCCTTGAAGCCGGTGAGCATCCCGATACTGTCTTGGACGAAATGGGCACGGTTCCCGATACAACTGACGTGCGTGCAGCGCAGGCATGGATAGATCCCTGTTTTGACGCACCAGACCCCGCGACCATTCTTGAACGACTCCGGGCCAGACCAGAACAAGAGGCCCAAGATGCTGCTGATGCCATGGCCGAATACAGCCCACTGTCGATGCATGTGATTTTGTGTGCATTACAACTTGCGGCAGGCGCCCCTTCCCTGGCTGCGGTATTAGATGCAGACCTAGCCATCGCCACCCACTTCGCGCAGGCCGATTCAGATTTTGATGAAGGGGTACGTGCTCAGCTCGTCGATAAAGACAAGAATCCTCGATGGATGCACACCGATTTGGCGTCGGTGCCCCCTGACCTTGTGAGTGGATTCTTTGCGAACACGTACTGAAGTCGGTGTGAAGGTCTAGTGACATACCTATAGAAGCCAGTAGTACAAACACAGCAAACCAGAGGCAGTTTGCTGTGTTTGCTTGTTCCTAAGCACCGATCGATGCGTCAGTACCCGTACCTAATTGCGGTATCGCACCTCAAGCCCATCTTGGACCCCCTGGCTCACCGCGGCTCGACCTCCCATAATGAAGCCTTCGGACCAACGATCACGAGTTGCGTCTAGTGTCCTCGCCGTATCACCGCTATCGCTCATCGTAGCTTGGGGTACAAGCAGGACATGCCCGCCGATTCGTGCGGCTAGCGGGCCGGCGGATAAGGCATCGGCCCAACCATGTGAACCTGCCACAATCAATGGAACACGGCCTTTTGACCCGCCCAGCGCATAGGTGACAACCGCGTGGCTCGTGAGCAGTCGGTTCGACCCCGACAGGCGTTCAACCGGGATTCCCGTATTCGACAATTGTCGGCGTACATCTTCAGATAAGGCAGCCGTTCCGCCCACCATCACAATACGTTTCGGACGGCGTGCCCGAATCGCATCTACCGTTGCGCTATAGACTTGGTTCTTCGCTGAAAAGAGGACGAGCGGGGTATGAACACCACGGGCAAGTCCTGACGCACTCACCGCGTCTGGCCATGCGGAATCACTCACCACGACAATCGTGTCTGTAGGTGAACCAGAATGTAAGGCCAAGGCCACTGCCGTGTCTTGAGCGGTGGGACCAAAATGGCGTGTTACGTTGGCAATAGTGCCGAGTGCGCGCTCAACTTGCGCACTCACCGCAGCATGACCACCCACCAACGTGATTGCCTTTGGCTTAAGACGCCGGATCTCATTGGCAACTTCGGTGTTCAGCGTTTGGCTATTGGTTAATAACAGTGGGGCGTTCTTCGCAGCCGCATAAGGACCTGCTGATAGGGCACCGTGCCAGTCACCTTCCGAAGCCACAACAACGTGGTCAGCTTGGGGCCAATGCTGCGCTGCGGCAATGGCAGTGAGGACTCGATTCGAACCGGACACCCGTTTCATTGGGTGGGCAGGGGTTGGGTTGGCTGGTGCCGGTGCGGCAGACCCACCACTGTTATCAGGTCCTTGTGGAAGCCCCGACGGAATCGGTGGGAGCTTCTCATCAATACGGAACCACATTGAATGCAGCCCCAATTTGAATCGTGGGTCTTGCCCCTTCAACGTCACCGAGCCACTGGTACCAACAAAGGTGACCCCTTCACGGCCAATACGCCCACCTGGTTCAAAAGGACCGTTGAGCTTGTGGCGCACATAGGTACCGATGCCTAACTTGCGGCCAAGCTCAGCTTTACTGAACCCTTTGACCCAGCGAGTACGGTCAAATTTGGCGGCCTGTTCCCAGCGAGAATCATCAAATCGCTTCGAAAACGGTGGACGTGTACCGCCCCATACAAAGTCGCCGGTCGTCACGACACCACCGGTAGCAGCTGAAAAATAGGAGTTAATGGGAGAGCCGTTGATCACCACATTTTGTGAACCCGTTGCGTCAATTCCCTGACGCCAATAGCCCTTGGTATCCCAACGTTCGTGATCCCAGCCTTTGTAGTACTGATCACTTGTTGACGACCGGATATCACAGTCACAGGTGGCGCTGAACGCAGAGCCTTTACGGGTTTGTAATTTATTGGTTACAAAGGTTCGAGCCGTTACCGCTTGAACTTTTTGTACTTCCACTGGCCATGCTGATGAAATCTCACCAAGGCCACGCAAATAGAGGTTCATTGAGGGTACGGTCAGTACAAGGTTGCCTTTGCGTCCATGGCTATTGGCTGGCATCAAGTCAAGGTGCCCCCAGCGGTATCTATTTTCACGTCCGTCGTCATACCGCGCTTCTTTTACATTAACCACACGCATCACGTTGGCGTTGGATTCACTCAGCACCGCCCGCAGACGTTGGCTGCTCGCCCTGCCTAATGTGCCCTGGAACACGGTTGACGAGCCACGCTTGATTACCCAGTTACCACCGTTACGGATACCGACCCATGTCTGTCCCTGAGGTTGAGTTGCCACCGTAGAGCACCCACTCCCATCTCGGTTACATACTTGCCACGGGATAGAACCAGCATCTGCCGTTAACGTCATCGTGTTGACATCAGGGGCAGCTTCAACCCGAATCGGGTCATTCCAAGGGATAGATTTAATCGTCGTATTCGCGAAATAAGTCGTCAAGATTTGGGCGTAATTGCACCCCAGACGCACCGCACCTAAGGAACCGTACTGGCTCAGCCCGGCACCATGGCCCCAGCCACCACCAAAGAAATTCACTTCGCTCTTCGTAGCTGCTGGTGCATCGAGTTGTACACCCCCTGACGGGGCGCACCCGCTTCGCTTGATGAGTGCGTTTACATCGTCATCCCCCAACACACCGAGGGATTTCCCTGCCCCATTACCGCCTAACGAAGTAACCGCGTCTGGAGATGACCATTCAGCTTCATTTGGCTCAGGGGCAAGTGGGCCCCCTGGAGGCTCACCCTCCTCTCGGACACCAGTCCGTTCTTCTTCAAGTTGGAGGGCCGTCACACGGCTTAAATCCTCAACCTGTTCATCACCTTGGGTAATTTCAGCTCCAAGCGTTGATTCTGATTGGGCTGTCACCGGAGTACCTAAGGTCGTAGCGGTTAGCAGTATTGACGCGGATAGCGTGGAGAGCCAGGGAAGTAAACGCATGGGCCCAGAATGCCTGGTCGGCCAGATATAGCAGGTTGTTGCTATTGGCCTAAAGCCCAAGAAAGTCCAGCGTAATGATTTCAAAAGGTCAAGAACTAGCCAAGCTGACCGTGGGTGCGTGACGAGAGGGCACCCCAGCTCACAACGCTAACAGCCCAAATCGTCATTCCGGCACGCATTGCTACGCGGATAGGCAGCGGATAGGCATACCGATTGGTAATGAAATAGTCCAAACTACGCACATGTGCACGAACCATCGTTGCTTTCCGTCCAGCTACGGATGACCCAACCGAATGGGTGACATGGGCGACCGGGCTAAACACCACACGCCACCCGTGTTTGTGGGCACGCCAAGATAGGTCCACATCTTCAACAAACATAAAATATGCCGGATCAAAACCGCCGAGCTGATCCCACACCTGACGCCGGATAGCCAGACAAGCACCACTAACCCAATCCACATCGCGCTGACTGGTTTTGTCCCATCCAGCCATGCGATAGCGGCGCGTGAATGGATTGTCAGGCCAGACCAAACTCAAGGCAGCATGCCCTACCGCAGTTCCTAGGTCAGGGAAGGTTCGTGCGCTTGCCTGTGGACGACCATCAGGATGGGTAATGGCGGGTCCGACAATACCGACCGTGGGATTGGCATCTAAAAATGCACCCAAAGCTCCGGCTGAATTGGGATCAAAACGAACATCAGCGTTAGCAACGACCACATAATCCGTGTCAAGCTCTTGGACACCACGGTTACAGGCTTTCCCAAATCCCACATTCGGTCCTGCAAGAACGGAGATTTCGGGGAATGCGGCTTTGACGGCACGGGCAGTTCCGTCACTGGAACCGCTATCAACAAGAACAACCTGGTCGGCGCCAGCATGCTGGAGTGAGGCTAGACAGGCTAGTGCATCGTCGCGTGTATTGTGACTCACCACGACGACGCCGGTGGTCACGCTGCCATCTCCATCGTGATCCTCCCCAAGAGCACCTCTAAGCTATCCTCCCATGCTGGCATGGCTGGTAACCCAAGGTAATCGGCCATCATATTGGCTAACACGCTGTTGGCTGGTCGCGGGGCTAGGGCATTAAATGCTGCAGTAGTGGTGGGTGCAAGGTCAACCGTGATATCAGCCAACGTAAATATCTGTCTGGCTAATTCATACCAGGTACATGACCCCGAGTTACTGGCATGCCAGGTGCCATAGTGCTCGGTTTCAAGGATATTGGCGATACGGTCCACCAAATCAACGGTGAAGGTTGGACTCCCCAACTGATCATCAACAACGCTCAGTTCGTCGAGAGAACGCCCTAAACGCAACATCGTCTTAGCGAAGTTATTGCCGTGTTCACCAAGCACCCAAGAGGTACGCACAATATAGGTACGTGAACAATACTGGGCTGCTTGGCGCTCACCAGCTAGTTTGCTCGCCCCATAGACACTTTGCGGGTCGGTGTTATCCCATTCAGTCCATGGCCTCCCCTGCAATCCATTAAACACATAGTCTGTAGACACCTGTACAAGGCGTGCCCCAACATGCTCGCAGGCTTGGGCAATAAATCCTGGTGCAAAGGCATTGACCTGCCACGCAGTGCGTGGGTCAGTTTCAGCCTTATCAACGGCGGTATATGCGGCTGCGTTGATAACAATGTCCGGGTTTGAGGCACGAATGGCTTCACCTAAACCTGGCCCATCAGTGAGATCAACAGTCTGACGGGTGAACCCCATCACCTCATGGCCACGTGCAGTAAACCCCTGAACAAGGTCAGTGCCGAGCTGGCCACCCGCGCCAGTAACAATAACGCGTGCCATTAGGCATTCAGCCCGCGGCGCTGTGTAGCTCCGGCTTCTTTGAGCGGACGCCACCAAGACTCGTGGTCACGGAACCATGCAACGGTTGATTCCAATGCTTCGTCGAACGCCACCCGTGGTTTCCAGCCCAGGGCATGCACTTTGGTGGGGTCAACACTGTAACGCTGATCGTGCCCGGGTCGGTCCTGCACATGGGTGATACGAGCGTCGGCTTCTTCACCAGTCAACCCAAATAATTCAAGAAGGCGGTAGGTCAGTTCCTTATTCGTCATCTCATTATCGTCAGCCACGTTGTAAACCTCACCTGGCTCACCCTCATTCAAAATCAACCACTGGGCTTCTGCATTATTACGTACATACGTCCAGTCACGCACTTGGCTGCCATCACCGTAGATAGGTACGGTCCCACCATCAATCAGATTTGTGGTGAATAACGGAATCATCTTTTCAGGGAAGTGATATGGCCCAAAATTATTGCCCGTTCGCGTAACGGTGATCGGATAGCCATAGGTCACATTAAATGCGCGCGCCAACAGGTCAGCTCCCGCTTTGGAGACACTGTATGGGCTGTTGGGTTCCAACGGGTCACCTTCTTTAAAGGACCCTTCTTCGATTGAGCCATAGACCTCATCAGTCGAAATATGGAGAAACTTGCCAATCTCGGCTTTCCGAGCTGCGTCAAAAAGGACTTGGGCACCTACAACGTTGGCCAGCATGAAATCAGTGCCTCCCGTGATTGAACGGTCCACATGGCTTTCAGCGGCAAAATTAACGATGGCGTCGTGATCTTTAATTGAGTCAGCTACTCGTTCAGGGTCGCTGATATCACCGTGAATGAAGGTATACCGAGGGTCTTCTTCATATTCAGCCAAGTTCGCACGATTACCCGCATAGGTCAATGCATCGTAATTCGTAACTTGAACATCACTCGTACTTTCCAGCACATAGCGAATGAAATTAGACCCGATAAACCCGGCTCCACCGGTGACAAAGACGCGCACGTCAAACTCCTCTTGTATCCCTACTGGTGCTAGATCAACCCAACCTTGGAATGGTCTCCAAGGACAAGTTGGTAGCGTTCTGGCCGGGTTTCGGTATGCGCTACCTCTACCTTGCGGCCAAGGAGCGAGTCCGTCATTGCCGGCACGTCAGCGATGGACGTTTCTTCAAGCACAATAGAGTGCTCAATAACACTATTTTTTACGACACAATCATGATAGATGCTCGTATAAGGGCCAATAAATGTATTTTCAATAACGGTATTGGCACCGATTGCGGCTGGCCCACGAACCGTTGAATTGATGATTTTGGCTCCAGCTTCAAGGACAACACGACCCTGAATCTCACTGGCGGCATCAATCTCACCTTCAAGGCGAGTTTCGTAGCGATCAAGCACAATGCGATTGGCTTCAAGCATGTCGGCAAGCTTGCCAGTATCCTTCCACCACCCCGTAATTGTGTGTTGGGCAACGGTTTGGCCCTGATCGATCAACCACTGGATTGCATCTGTTATCTCAAGTTCGCCTCGAGCTGATGGTTCGATGGCGTGGCAAGCATCCATGATATTACCGCTAAAGAGATACACCCCTACAAGGGCCAAGTCGCTCTTGGGCTCTTTCGGTTTTTCTACCAACCGGCAGATATTGCCGTCATCCCCCAGTTCCGCGACCCCAAACCGTTCGGGGTCGCGCACCCTGGCGAGCAAAATCTGTGCATCGGGCTTGGTTTCTTCAAACTCTCGAACAAACTCCGTAACCCCACCCGCAACGAGATTGTCACCCAGGTACATGATGAAATCATCACGACCCAAGAAAGGTTCTGCGGTGAGTACGGCGTGCGCAAGGCCGAGTGGGTCTGGCTGGTCAATAAAACTGACATTAATGCCGTATTGGCTGCCATCACCAATATGGGCACGAATCTCTGGTCCGGTTTTGCCGACAATGATCCCGACGTCAGTTATTCCAGCCGCCGCGATTGCTTCCAACCCAAAATCGATAACTGGCTTATTCCCTACTGGTACAAGCTGCTTTGCAGATGTGTGGGTTATTGGGCGTAACCGTGTGCCTGAGCCACCACTCAACACTAATGCCTTCATACATCACTCCGTCTTATCTATGGCGGGCGTTCTTACCCATGTGGGAGATGACCCTAGCAAATGAAATCCCTACGGGCAGGAAATACCTGGATCGAAGGCACCAGCATAGGTTTCTTTTGAAGCTGGGAGGCCTGGCACACCTGGTACCGATGATGCAGTCGGTCCCTCGCTAACCGTTGATGGTAAGGATGTTGGTGTACTCGAACTTGCCGACGGCATCGGTATTGACGACGCATTCACCTGTTGAGCTGGAGTTGGGAGTGAGGAAGCTGATGCGGGAGAGGATGGGGCAGAACTAGGCGTTGCACTTGCATCGGCGATCGGGTCGGTGCCGGCTTCGCTCGCCGTAGGCTCAGCCGTATCTTCAGCATTGGGCATCAGTAGGCTCGCATCAACTGCTTGCCCGTTCCTGAACGCTGCATAGATTTTTTCGGCGTCTTTTTTATCTTCATATAACACTGCAGCTTCCCCAAGACGACCATTAGATGCCGGCACACTGACTGCGACCAACTTGTCTGGGGTGACTGAACGCATCGACCAGGCCAAATCAGCAAGTTTGCTAACATCAAGACCCGTATCCGTTTCAATCGCATCCGATGCAGAGTCAATGAGACCGGCAACCTTAACGGGGTTTGTCAGTGTGCCAAGGCTCGTAGCTTTTTTAATCATTTCGCGCGCAAAACGCTGCTGGCGTGCCTGGCGGCCAAAGTCGGAATCAATGTGGCGTGCCCGTACAAATTGAATTGCTTTGACCCCATCAAAATGGTTGCAACCCTTTTTAATGTCGAGGCCACTCCAGCGGTCTTTCATATCTCGATCAACCGCAAAATCGACTCCACCCAGGGTGTCAACCACATTAACGAACCCGGAGAAGTTCACGCGCATCACGTGGTCAATACCAATGCCGGTATGCTGCTCAATGGTTTGGATGAGACAAGCTGCGCCTTGATCTTTGCCTTGCAGCTCGCCCACATACCAAGCCTCATTGATACGCCCCTTTGTACCATCACAGCGACGTACAACGAGGTCACGAGGCATCGAGAGCATCGCGACCTGATCGTTCTCGGGATTCAGTTGCGCCAAAATAATGGTGTCCGTCAAGTCAGACCCATCGTCGGCAGTTCCGATTGCCGCAAGCTGCTCCTTGCTTAACCCTTTACGAGAGTCTGAGCCAACCATCAAAATCGTTGTACGGTCTTTGACGGGGTCAACCGGTTCAAGGGTCACCGTTTCAGTCACTTCTGGTGCGGGGGTGAATGCAATCGCGGTTGGAGAGATCTTGATGTTATTGATGGAGTTAATCTCTTTGACGAGGAGCACACCATACACACCGGTCACACCAAGAATCGCAACAGCACCTGTTCCGATGGCCCCAATCAAGAGGCGCTTCCAGTCTGGCCCACCGTTTCGTGGTCGACCGAACTGTTCACGCGGACCAAATCGACCGGGCTGTAAATAGGGTTTGGGTTTGGACATGAACTCGAACTCGCAATGCAACAGGAATGCCTCTACCGGCTAGCCCATACTATGTTCCCTTGCCCAGCCGGTGTGTGCAGTGATGCTCTAAGTACCTTTTGATCTTTTTTATCGGGCAATCCAATCCTTTACCGAACCCACCAAAAGCAGGCGTAGTGGTGGCGTCACTCCATGTGGACTCATCATATTTTTTCCTGGTCACTGTCTCGAAACCCTCCTTCACAGCCGAGAAGGTGCTTTACTTAAATCTTCAATCCGGAAAGACCATGCGGTAATGCCGTGTGGAGATATTCGTTCAAAGGCGTTTGTTATGACCACACCGTTCCATCGTCCTCAACCAACGATTGGTGATAGGACCTCTGCACAAGCGAGAGCAGCAGATCCACGTGGGTGGGCGATGGATAACCAGGTCCGTGACCATCTCTATAGCGTGATTGATGCCCGTCGAGATATTCGACGATACCGTCCCGATCCCATCGATGAACCAACCCTTGAGCGGATTCTGGTCGCGGCCCATCACGGCCCGTCGGTCGGCCATTCACAGCCATGGCGCTTCATCGTGATTACCGATGATCACCTCCGAGCCCAAGCCACGGTGATGGCTGATCGCTGCCGTATTGAACAAGCGCAACTCCTTGATCCCGCGGCAGCACGAAACCTCTTAGATTTGCAGCTAGAAGGTATCCGTGAGGCTCCAGTCGGTATCGTGGTCGCCTGCGACCGCCGTGTACCAAATCAGGGGGTGTTAGGGCGCGCCACCTTTGCCGATTCAGATATGTGGTCGTGTGCTGCCGCAATTGAAAATCTCTGGTTGGCAGCACGTGCAGAAGGCCTTGGTATGGGCTGGGTTACTTTGTTCAAACCGGACGAATTACGCTCACTCCTCGGCCTACCGGATGGCGTAGAAACATTGGGATGGCTGTGCTTAGGGTGGCCGGATGAACGCCCCCCATCACCTGGACTTGAGCGGCGTGGCTGGTCCAAGCGACTCCCCCTTGAGGATGTCGTGATATATGACCGTTGGCCGGAGGAAGATCGGCCAAGCCCTGTACACCGACTTGCACCAGATGAACCGGTCCACCACATCGACCACGCCGATAAGGCCGCCGCGTTCACACCTGAATCAGGGATTGCGGTAGCCGTCTCGCTACCAACCCAGGAGGGAGTCGTTGCCGCACGAGATGCTGCTGACAATCTGCTCACGCCACCAGGCAGCCTCGGATTAGTCGACCAAATACTTGATCGCGCGAATGCGATTCATCCCGATGTTGCCGCCGACGGGCACCTTGTCCTTGTGGGTGCTGACCATCCAGTGACTAGGCACGCAGTGAGTGCATTTGAATCTCACGTCACCGCAGATGTCATGCACGCCAGTGTCCAAGGAAAAGGGTTTGGAACGGCATTAGCTCAGGCTAATGGCTTTGGATTCAGCATCATTGATGCTGGGGTCAATGAACCTATCGCCGGGGCTATAATGCTTCGTCCTCAGTACCCACAAGGTGACCTCTCTACAACAGACGCCCTTCATCACTCGGATGTCTTAGCACTCATTGAGGGTGGGGAAACTCTTGGTTCGACATTGCCACCAGGCCTTATCTGCCTCGGTGAAGTTGGGGTTGGCAATACAACCGTTGCGGCTGCGCTTGCAGCACGGCTCCTTGATGTTGACCCTGCACAGTGTATTGGATTAGGGGCTGGCGCGGATACTGCGATGACGGAACGTAAACTCGCCGTTGTTCATGCTGCCCTTACCCGGACTGCCGCAGCGGACCCTGACCCCATAGCCATCCTTGCTGGCATCGGTGGCCCTGAGTTTTGTGTGCTGACCGGCATTTTGTTGGGTGCAACCGCCAACAACCGAGTTGTGGTGTTAGACGGTCTCGCTACAACCCTTCCTGCGATTATTGCCCAACGTCTCGCACCAGGAGTTCAATCCCACCTCATCGCATCCCACCGAAGCCGCGAAGCTGCCCACGGGCTTGCCCTGGCTCATTTAGGTCTTGAACCCATCGGTGATTGGCGCTTACGGGCTGGTGAAGGGGCTGGCGCAGTATTGGCGGCTGGGTTGTTGGGGACGGTCCATCGTGGCAGGGTAATGACCGCTCGAACCATTGATCCCATGATCCGGTAACCGACACAATACCTGTAGCCGGTTTACCTGAACTCCGGTGATATGCGATTTATTCCAGCACTATTGGGTTGCGGCACGAACTGCGGCCCGTACGAGGTCAGGGTTCGTTACATCAAATGCGCCATCACCACCACCGGGGCCAGCCGGGCCGGCTGCGTGGCTGGTCATACGGGCACTCAGATGAACCGCTGCCACACCGATCGCACGCAATGGCGCAATATCCTCAATTTGGGTACCTCCACCAGCCATCACTTGAACCTTGCCGTTCAAGTAGCGGGACAACGCGTCAATGGTGGCCAAGCCACGACCTACCGTTGTAGCGCCACCGCTCGTCAACACACGGGTTACTCCTAAGGAAATTAACGCGTCACCCACTGCTTCAGGTGACGTTGTAGGTGTTTCCAACAGGACATCAACACAGCGATGAATGGTGACATCACCGCCATCTGCGGCCGCTATCCAAGTCTCGAGTGCGGCCATATCGAGCC
The DNA here is from genome assembly GCF_036336025.1 of Stomatohabitans albus. Classification (NCBI taxonomy): domain Bacteria; kingdom Bacillati; phylum Actinomycetota; class Nitriliruptoria; order Stomatohabitantales; family Stomatohabitantaceae; genus Stomatohabitans; species Stomatohabitans albus. The sequence continues at coordinate 1,071,942 of NZ_JAYKKE010000001.1, read as the reverse complement.
CGCTGGCCTTGGTATCAAGCGCACCAATCACCACGCCGGCCGCACCGGCACGCACACTTGCGGCAATATCTGCACGGATAAGGTCCTTTTCTTCATCCGTGTACACAAACCCACCCGGACGAGGGCGGATGAGCACATGAACAGGAAGTCCCTGTGCAACACACCGTTCAATGAGTGAAATGGATGGACTCAACCCACCCACTCCCAGGGCTGTACATAACTCAACCCGTGTGGCACCAGCGTCGTTGGCAATACGTACCCCCGCGGGGTCTTGGACAACAATTTCGACATCAATACCTTGTGGCATCAGATCTGCTTTCAACGTTATGAGGACGACGGCCACGCCCGTTGGTGTTTCATTGGCTAATCACGAGTGAGCACAAACACGAACGATAGGAACACAATCACAAATCCCAAACCAATAACGACAAACCGTAAGATGCCGTCAGAAATCTGAATAAGCACGACCACCAAAATCACAACAAGACTAGTTAAAACCAGTGCGGCACTTTTCGACATCTTCCCGATATTCATGACGGTATAGTACTGAACGTTTTTCCCTGTACTGAAATCATCATAAGGACTCCTCTCGGCACCTATAGCACAACGGCATTTCGTGCTGAACTCAGGGTACTCAGGGGAAAGCCCACCCTGGTGGACAGGCTATGAGCACATGGATGTGCCACACTTGGTACATGAAACTTCAATTCTCTTCCCTTGCCGTTATCGCGTTCTTATTGGCTGGTTGTACTGGCACCAATCCAACAAATAGCCCAACCCCAATTGATGTTCCTTCTGACATGGTGAGTGCATCGCCTGCGAGTGAATCAGCACGCGCTCAAGCATCAGAGGCGAGTGAAGGTCGTTCCGATGCAAGTGAAATGGCAAGTGAGGTGGGGCGTTCATCTTCATCAGAAACGAAGACTGGAACGTCCAGTTCGAAGCAGTCTGAAAAGGCAAAACCGGCACCCTCCGCGTCACCAAGCACGGTGGTTAGTAGCGATAAAGCAGATACAACCCGCGACGGTGGACCCATTGATATTGCGCCTTCTGCACAAACTAACACCAGCAGTAAAGCCGGTTCATCGCTGATTTCAGTCACCACCAAAGAGGGTGGAAAGGGCACAATCAAACTGGCTGGTAAGGCTGATGTCTATGAGGGCACCGTGGTTGCTACCGCAGTACATAGTGAAACGGGCAAATCACATACCGAGTTCACAACGGCATCATGTTCTAACGGGTGTACAGGCAATTGGTCGATCAACTTCTCTGGCCTTCCATCAGGCACCTACAAAGTGAACGTCAGTGAAACAGATGCCAGCGATGGTGAGGGGAAGGCACCATATTCAGTTGATATCACGGTGAAAGTCTCATAAGGATCCACGAAGCGGAATCTGACTTCAAATGGGTTTGCGAAATCATCGCAAACCCATTTCTTCTATTCATACTTGTGGCATGAACATTTACGGTGCCATGGCCTGTGCGGCCTACCTCTTCTTCGCGGTCAGCCTCTGGAGTACCTCGCTATGGAATCTATTCTTCTATGCGCAGTACCTTGGGGTTGCCTACGCCTTCATCGCAATCGCGGTACTGGGGTTCTCCCTGTTCACGAGCACAAAACCCATCCCGTATTTCGCTATTGGCAGTTCCATCTTGTTGGGTATGGGGATAACGGTTATTGATGACCGCACACTCTCCTCAAATACCGGCATTTTCATGGCAGTGTTCGTGGCTATCACGTTGGTATTCATCTACCGAGCTAAGACAAGTGAGATTCGTCTTGGCACGATCTTCGATATCCTTGCCGCACTTGCCTTGATCGCTCTTGGCATCAGAATTGTGTTGAATCCACAACTCATTCACCAAACCTTTTTCCAAGGGGTCGCCATTGTGGTCGCCATCAACGCCATCTCCTATGTCATCCCCCGTGGCAAACCAAAACAGGCATCGAAACGGGACGATCAGGTCACACACCTGAGCCAATAACGAGTGCTGGTCTGGGCCCCATATGGCCGCACCTCAATGCACGGCCATGTCCGTACCATCGCCAGACTGGGATAGGGTATCGGGTTCTAACGGTGAGTGTTTCATCTTCGGACAGGAATACACTCCCCTTCTGCGCTAGTTCCCAAGCGATTGCCGGATTTGATCAATCACATTATTAAGCCCTTCGCTTGCGGCTCCTGCAGCCTGGTCAACTGCACCACTTGCAGCATCTTCAATGGGTTTAGGCAAGGTTCCGCCACCATTACCGGCACGCAAATCGGCTTCACGCTTACGTAATTGCTCGGCTAACGCATTCAAATCTTCAGCTTGCTTATTCAGTTCCGCTTCGCGGGCATCAAGTGCAGCTTTACGTTGTTCTGCCTCGGCAGCTTGCTGGCTCGCAGAAGTTGCGGCTGCATTATTAGCTGCTGACTCCTGGCGCACCCGATCCAGTTCAGTCTGAATATTATGAATCTGTGCGTCACGTTCTTGGATGGTTGCCGTTAGTTTGGCGACTTCATCATTCAGGGTTTTAATTTGATCCGGAGTAGCTGCATTCGGGTCAATGGTGGAAACCGCCGTGGGCGTTGATGATGACGAATTCCCCAGCCCACCCATAAGAATGGTGCCCACGACACCTATTGTCAGTGCAGCTAGCGACGCCAATACCAGTGTGAACAGGGAATACCCCATTGGTGCTTGGTCGTCTTCTCGAGGAGACAGGCGCACGGATTGGCGACGCGGTCCTCCATCGGAGTCAAAGCGTGGGTCACGCTGATAGGCCTGGCCACGTTGGCTGACATAACCCGTTTCTTCATACCGCGCTTCGGTACGCGTCTGTTCTGCCGGATCGATGGCAGGTTGATGGACCCTTCGGCTCCGGCTGGCACTTCGAGCTGTACCGGACCGTTCACTCGGCCCAAACCCGGCATCATCAGCCGAGTATGGCTCCCCTTCTCGATAGTCCCCAAAATCCTCTGTCCAGGCACGTTCTACCTGGGTGCGTTCAACATCTTGGTCTGAAAGCGGTCGAGTGCGTTGGGGATCATTGCCGCTATAGCGGTAGCGGCCTTGTTGATCGCTCATCGTAAATGCTCCACATCTGCCGCTCGAACAATGACCGGCGTATTGTCGTTGGAATTAACTGTATCGGGCATGATGACCAAATGGCCCTGGGGCGTTATCCCGATAGCGGTTCCTTGTACTGGACGGTCACCAAGTGCTGAAACTGAACGCCCAATGGTGCGTAATCGTTCACGCACGCGGGCAATACTCGCCGCTGGATCGTTCCCCACCTCACTCCATTGGCGAGAGAGCGCGTTCAGCACCATCGTTAAGACTTTCGGGGTTTCAATGTCGCAACCGGCCCATTCAGCGAGGCTGGTCGCCCGTTCAGCAAAGGCATCTGGGCGTGTTACTCCCCGCCAGTCCACATTGATACCAAAACCCGCAACAACCGCGTTTTTAGCATCAAGATGTGCAGAACGAATATCAGCTTCGAGAAGGACACCACATACCTTCTTCTCAGCGATAAGGACATCATTGGGCCATTTCAATCCAATCATGTCAGGGTCAACCCCATCCATGGTGGCAGCGTACTCACGTAACCCATCACTAACGCCTAGACCAGTCAACAACGGAATATGCCCCCAATCTTCAGGTACCAGATTGGGGCGAAGAACCACGCTGACGGTCAATGATGACCCTGCAGGGCTTTCCCATACACGATCATGGCGGCCACGACCTTGGGTTTGGTGGGCGGCAATAATCACCGTGAAATGTGGTGCTCCATCTTGAGCTGCACGAAGCCCAACAAGATTCGTAGAATCAGTTTCTTCTAACGCAATCACGTCAGTAACCCACTGGCATGAATGTGCAGCAGCAGAAAGTTCGTCGATCGTAAAACGCATAGGTCCCCCAGTGTGCCTTAATATGATCTGATACCCGCGAGATAGGAGTAGCCATGGTTCGTACCCCAGCAGAAAATCTTGAGGCGTTACATGAGGCCCGCTCCCGTGCCGAACACGCTGGCACCGATGAACAAATCAAGAAGCAACATGACCGGGGAAAATTAACCGCTCGCGAGCGCATCAATCTCCTGGTCGATCCAGACTCCTTCACTGAGATTGACCGCTACCGGATTCATCGAACTGATGATTTTGGATTGGGCGACCAGCGCATTCCTGGCGATGGGGTTATCGCGGGACATGGCACCATTGATGGGCGCCCTGTATGCGTCTATGCCCAGGATTTCACTGTCTTTGGTGGTTCGTTGGGTGAAGTCCACGCTGACAAGATTCAGAAAATCCAGAAACTTGCCATGAAGATGGGTGTCCCTATCATCGGACTGAACGACTCCGGTGGTGCCCGTATTCAAGAAGGTGTGGGCGCTTTGGCTGGCTACGGCGTCATTTTCCGAGACAATGTTCGTGCCAGTGGCGTTATCCCTCAAATTACTGCGATCATGGGACCCTGTGCTGGTGGAGCTGTGTATTCACCTGCCATGACGGATTTCATCCTGATGGTGCGTGAGACCTCCCACATGTTTATTACCGGCCCTAGTGTGATTGAAACGGTCACGGGCGAACAAGTGACTATGGAGGAGCTTGGTGGTGCAGACACCCACTCCACAAAAACGGGTGTTGCCCATTTTGCTGCCGACAGCGACGAAGATTGCATTGAGGACATCAAGTATTTGCTCGGGTTTTTGCCTCAAAACAACCTTGAAACCCCTCCGACGATTGCAACCGCAGACGATCCGGACCGGCTCGATAACCAGCTCAACACCTTCATGCCCGATAGCCCGAACATCCCGTATGACGTTCGGGACATTATTCGCACGGTGGTAGATGAACATGAGTTTTGTGAAATCCAGGAGCACTTTGCCACAAACGTCGTTATCGGGTTTGGGCGCCTCGATGGCCACACCGTAGGTGTCGTCGGTAACCAACCAATGGCGATGGCAGGTTGTTTAGATACGCATGCCAGTGAGAAGGCTGCTCGTTTTATCCGAACTTGTGATGCATTCAATATTCCTATTGTGAGTTTTGTCGATGTTCCTGGTTTCTTACCTGGCACTGAACAAGAGTGGGATGGGATTATTAACCGCGGTGCAAAGCTCTTGTACGCCTATTGTGAAGCGACCGTACCCAAGTTGACTGTCATCACGCGGAAAGCCTACGGTGGTGCGTACATTGTGATGGGGTCAAAGCATGTTGGAGGAGACGTGAATCTGGCTTGGCCCACAGCTGAAATCGCCGTCATGGGTGCGAAGGGTGCCGTTAACGTCTTGCACCGTCGCGCCATTGCGAGTGCCGAGGACCCTGAGGCAACGGCAAACACCTTTATTGAAGCGTATGAAGAACGATTCAATACCCCATGGCAGGCAGCTCAAATGGGCTATATTGATGATGTCATTGAACCTGCTGAAACACGGCAAGCTCTTATCCGCGGCCTTCGACTCACCCATACCAAGCGTGAGTATTCACCTGCCCGCAAGCATGGAAATATTCCCTTATAGGGGAGGGCGCATATGGGAAAGCAATTTCAAACCAGTGCCGAACTTGGCGTTGCCCTCCCGCCGGGCACCATCGTTCCAGATGATGACTCAGCGCTCAGTGGTATCGCCAGTGTCACACGTGGCAATCCAACTCAAAACGAAATCGCCATCATCAGTGCCGTACTCTTGGGCTTGCGCACGGTGATGGCTGAAGATCGTTTGGAACACGATGATGTGACGGCTTGGAGCGTGGCTTCTAAAGCCGAACGTCTTTATCAGTCACCATTCATCAGCGCTGCGGATCCCCGATTGAACGCCCGCAGTAATCGTTCATGGTTTAGCAGACGATAAGCAGGTTATATCAAGGGGAAGCCCCCGGTAAGGTCTTCAGCCATTTGGCCCTCAGTATCGAATGAGTTTGATCAACGCCAGAACAACGAACACTTAGGTAACCCTTACTTTCCATACGGTAATGGTCCTACCATTTCGTTTGGATTCAATATTACGGCCTGTTGTGGTTTACCATGATTCGAACCGCCAATGACAAAGGAGCACAATGCAAGAGTTGCTGTTTAATGATCAGCTCCCCCCACTAGATGGGTTTGGCCCCGTGTTAGTTGCTAACCGTGGTGAAATCGCCCTCCGAGTGTTCCGAACATGCAGAGACCTTGGTCTCAAAAGTATTGCGGTGTATTCAGAGGCTGACGCGGAAGCACCCTGGCTCCATCATGCAGATGAGGCGTATCTCATCGGTTCAGGACCCGCAGCAGATAGTTATTTGAATGTTGACCATATTCTTGAGGCGATTGAGCGTTCCGGGGCAAAAGCCGTGCATCCTGGCTATGGCTTCTTAAGTGAAAACGTCGATTTTGCCAATGCTGTGGTCGAAGCGGGGTGTACATGGATTGGGCCATCCCCTGACTCTATTAACTCAATGGGTGACAAAATCAGTGCCCGTGAGGCTGCCGTTGCAGCTGATTGTCCCATTGTTCCAGGGTTAATGGAGCCAACGTCAGACCCTGAAGTTGTCAAAGCGTTTGCCCAAGAGCACGGATACCCATTGATCATCAAGGCGGCATATGGCGGTGGTGGCCGTGGGATGAAGGTTGTACGCGCCGATCGAGACCTGGTTGAAGCGCTGGAAAGCGCTCAACGTGAGGCAGTGACTGCGTTTGGGCGTGGGGAAGTTTACGTCGAGCGCTATCTCGAACACCCGCGGCATGTGGAGGTTCAGATCCTTGCTGATCAACAAGGCAATACGCTCTATCTCGGCGACCGCGACTGTACGTTGCAGCGCCGCCACCAAAAGTTGATTGAAGAAGCCCCGGCACCTGGTATCCCCGATGAAATTCGGAAAGCAATGGGTGAGTCGAGTGTGCGGGTTGCCAAAGCTGTTGGCTACACGACCACGGGTACCTGTGAGTACTTGTACCAAGACGGTGAGTTCTATTTCTTAGAAATGAACACACGGTTACAAGTCGAGCATCCGGTGACAGAAGAAGTCATTGGCATTGATCTCGTTGAATGGCAGTTTCGAACCGCAGCCGGCCAATCACTCCCCTTCGGGCAAGACGATATTTTTGCTAAAGGTCACGCGATTGAGGCGCGTATCAACGCTGAGAATGTTGGCCTTGGTTTTGTCCCAAGCCCAGGTCTAATCACCAAATGGGTCCCGCCACAAGGGCCAGGGGTTCGCATGGATTCTGTGGGTACGACTGGCTGGGAGATACCGCGCATCTATGACTCATTAATTGGCAAAGTCATTGTCCAAGGACGGACACGAGATCAGGCACGACGCCGGCTCATTCGTGCTTTGCACGAGCTCCAGATTGAGGGGGTGCCTACCACCGTTGATTTTTTCAACTACGCCCTCGTCTCCCCTGACTTCATTCAGATGCAGATTACGACCAATACGGTTGAGCGTGACTGGGACTTATCATCCATCGAGCCTGCACTCGTCCCAAATGTGGCCGAGGAAGCTGCTTCACGACACAACGTGGTTGTTGAGGTAGATGGCAAGCGCATAGAAGTTACGGTTCGTGGGTTGATGGGCGCCAAAGCGGCTGCTGCAACACCCAAACGTCGAACACGCTCTGGGAGTAGTGGGCCTTCAAACGTGGGAGCAGGCACCATCACGGCACCAATGCAAGGAACCGTCGTTAAGGTAAACGTCTCCGATGGTGAGACGGTTGAAAAGGATCAAACACTTGTCGTACTCGAAGCCATGAAGATGGAGAATGCGATTAAAGCTCCCCATGCTGGAATCGTTAAGGATGTTGCCGTTGCCGTTGGCGATACGGTCAATACGGGTCAAGCCATGGTTACGGTCGATGCAGAGGGCGATGAGGGCTAAAGTCCTTTTTGCATATGAATAAAGTCGTAACTCAACTGGAAATTCCTTAGACTAACGGTATGGGCGCACCTCGTTCTTCCTCACCGCCGTCAACCGCTTGCCCAATTACTGGGCATGGCGGGCCTCGGCAGTCATCCAGCCCACTTCAGGTTTCTCGCATGGATGATCGCTACCTCTATGCATTATCTGAGGTTTCTGCATTGCGTCGGCAAGCCATTCCTATGGATGAATTACTTCCCAAGATTGTCAAGGCAGCTCGAACCGCAACGGGAGCCAAATATGCCGCCATGGGTGTCTTGACCACCAATGTGCATGAGGTAGATGAAAACGAAACCCGTGACCATATCGTGCAGTTTATTTATGACGGTATTGACGACGAAACCGCTTCAAATATTGGTCCGCACCCAGTTGGCCGCGGGATACTCGGCAAAACGATTTTTGAGGAACAACTCGTCATCACCAACGACCTTCCAGCACACCCTGATTCCATTCCACTTCCCGAGGGGCATCCCCCGATGTCTAATTTTTTGGGAGCACCACTAGAAGTAGATGGTCGTGTATTTGGCAACCTCTATCTCGCAGAAAAGCCTGAAGGCTTTTCAACTGACGATGCTAAGGTCCTCGAAGTCCTTTGCTCGCAAGCCGGAGCTGCCATTCAAACCTCTGTTCTCGCCGAACGGTTGCGTGGTGTGCTACTCAGTGATGAACGCAGCCGTATTGCCCGCGATATGCATGACGGCGTGATGCAAAATCTATTTAGTTTGGGGATGAGCCTCGATCTCATGTCACAAACCATTGAGGTTTCTAGCCCTGAACTGGCTAATGACCTTCAACGACTCGTAGATCAGGTTGACGAAACGATTCAGTCAATCCGATCAACGATTTACCAACTCCGTGATAGTGAAACAAGCGATCAACGCACATCGTTGCAACATGCTGCGGTGACGTTAGCGCGTGAGTTTGAATACACCACCGGAGTCCGACCAAGTATTGCTATCTCTTCGCAAGTGAGTAACGAGGTACCTGATCATCTTGTCCACGATGTCGTGTACCTCATAAAAGAGGCACTCCATAATATTCGCAAGCATGCCAAAGCGAAATCGGTCTCAATTCGTGCTACCAGCGGAGAGCACGGCATAGAAATCACGGTCAATGACAACGGCTGTGGTTTTGACCAAACACAACCAACCGTAGGCCATGGGTTAGAAACCATGGCTGAACGGGCCAATCTGATAGGTGGGCAACTGAGGATTACGTCCAAGATTGGGAGTGGCACCTCAGTTTTCCTGACAATTCCCTCGCAAACTACCAAGGAGCAATTGTGAGCGAACCCCAACGTGCTACACGCACCCAACCCCATGTTCGGGTGATGTTGGTGGACGACCACGAAGTCGTCCGCCAAGGGCTCCGGTCCATGATCAACGCCTCTGGCGATCTAACGGTCTGTGCTGAGGCATCGACCACGGCAGAAGCAATCCATGCCGCTCGTGCACACGTCCCTCACGTAGTCGTGATGGATTTGCGTTTACCCGACGGATCGGGAGTAGAGGCGTGCCGAGAAATACGAACCGAAAATGAGGACGTGAAGGTTCTCATTTTGACATCATTCACTGATGATCAAGCCCTCTTCGACGCCATTATGGCGGGTGCGAGCGGCTACTTATTGAAGCAGGTACGTGGAACCGATCTGATTGATGGAATCCGGCGTATTGCATCGGGCGAGAGTTTGTTGGACCCGAGTGTGACGAGCCAAGTCCTTGAACGTATCCGAGATCCTCATGCCGGTGAAGACCCCCGTTTGGCGCGGTTAACGCCGACTGAACGACGGATTCTTGACCATATTGCTGATGGTGAAACCAATCGACAGATTGGTGAACATCTTGGGTTAGCTGAAAAGACGATTAAAAACTATGTCTCGGTCATCCTAACGAAATTAGATGTTAACCGGCGTACCGAGGCGGCAGCTTATTTATTTACTAACTCCAATCGAGGAAGCCACTAATCCTCCTTGCCTCCTAGCCATCATCGGCATGTAGCGTTTTGTGTGCACCTTTTTCGAGGTGTTCAGATTTGTCTTGCGCAGCCGCATCTTCAGTAGGTTCAGGTCTTTGTACCTTGCTGACATAGAGCAGCTCACCGAGTACTTCAACGACTCTGGCGAGAGCCACAAGGGCGATCACCTGACCACTCTCGAGACCGGCTTGGCTTAGTACGAGGCCGGCGACGGCCTCTCGTGGTCCAAGGCCACCAGGACTGAAGATAAATAACCAGCCAACAAGGTAAGACAGCACAAACGCCCCAACAACGAGCATCCAATTGGTTGCTGATGATGGATTGATCGCTATGGCGAGCAGCACGAACACCGCTGCACGCAACACGATCTGGCTGATGTAACCGCGGGTGATACGCCAGCCATGACCCTCAAGTCCGGTTGTTACCAGGGTGGGTCGTACCCACTGTAGTGGGCGGAGCACCCGTGAAGGCATCACCGTCAACCCGATGACCAGTAGGGCGCAACCAGCACCCGCAACCCAAACCCAGATACTGACTGCCGGTAATAAGGTGGCGGCAAAGGGAAGGCCCATACCCAACATAGCCATGAGCCATACCGATTCTAAGACAGTCGTAGACGTACCAATATCGAGTGGAACACCTTGTGACCGTGCAAGAAGTGGGCGGCTAACGAGCCCGGCAGAGCCGATAGCAAATCGGGTGAGTTGGGCACGGGTCCATAGCCATGCAACGGTGGCCCGAGGGAGGTGACTTCCTAAGGCATCGAGCATTCGTCCCCACTGGGCAGCCAACATTGCATTCGCCCAGGCGTGAAGGCTAATACTTACCAGCGACACTCCCCCAACAACGGGAGTGAGGGCTTGCCATGCTTGCGCCCAATTACCATCAAGGGTGATATATAAGATCCACAAACAGCCCACAAGGGTCACTAATCCGACCCCAACGCGTAGGACCTCATGCACGCTTGCTTTGTGTTTCATACGAGTTCCCAGTCTGCCCTAAAACCCGCACATCCCAAGCACTCCAGAAAAGACCAGATTTTGAGGCCACAACAGGCCAAATAAGGGACTACAGGCCTAAGCAGAAGTACGATTCTGTATTAACGTGTTATCAATGATTACGCCCCTGATCCTTGTCCAGTCGGCGCGAGGGGCCGCAGAGGTATGTGTTCGCGCCGAAACCGCAATCTCGACGGTACGCCGTCGAACGGGAGAGCGATGAGCGAGAACACCCCCGATAACCCATCACAGGTGGACCACCTCGATTTAGCCGCTGACTTCGATGCTCCGACGCATGAACAGTGGGAAGTTGAAGTCCTCAAGGTGCTTAATCGTGGCCGTCCAGAAGGTAAAGAGCTAAACGTCGAACAGGCGATGAAGCGTTTGACCCACATCAGTATTGATGGCCTGGTAACCAAACCCCTGTATTTAAAGGATGAAGATAGTGTCGAAGTGCTGGGCCTTCCAGGTCAGGCACCCTTCACCCGTGGGACCACGGTACGCGGTGGCCAAGCCGATGCTTGGGATATCCGCCAATTACATGAAGACCCCGACCCTGTTGCCACCAACAAAGCCGTCCTTGAAGACTTTGAACGTGGTGCCACGAGTGTGTGGCTGCGTATTGACGACGATGCGGTCAAGGCTGAGGACTTACCGCGCACCCTTGAAGGGGTTATTGTCGATATTGCAGGGATCGCCGTGTCCAGCTTCGCGGATACAGAACGAGCTGCGGAGGCATTGGCATCGTTTTTTGAACAGAGCGGAGCCGACCCTGATTCACTTGTAGGCAACTTAGGTGTTGACCCCATTTTGACGGCAGCTCTCACCGGCCAAGAAGCCGACCTGAGTAACCTCAAAACATGGGTTGATCGCACTGCGAACTGGCCCGGTGTAACACCTCTCGTTGTTGACGGAAGCCTCTATCACGACATGGGCGCAACACCCGCCCAGGAAATGGCGTTCACCATAGCCACCGGTATCGCCTATGTGCGTGCCCTCGTCGAACAGGGCGTTGACGTCGATACGGCGTTCGAAAGTATTTTATTCCGCGTCAGTTCCACGGTTGACCAGTTCCCGACGATTGCACGCTTGCGTTCACTGCGCCTTGTGTGGCACCGAGTCGGAGAAGTGCTTGGTGTCACTGAAGAGAAGCGCGGAGCACGCCAACATGCAATCACCTCATGGCGTGAAATTAGTCGTGAAGATCCCTATGTGAACCTGCTTCGTGGCACTATTCAGTGCTTTGCAGCCGCAGTAGGTATGGCAGAAATTGTGACGGTGTTGCCCTTTGATACCGCGTATGGGTTGCCCAATTCCTTCTCACGGCGTATGGCTCGTAATACCCAGGTCATTTTGAGTGAAGAAGCCAATATCGGGCGGGTGAACGACCCGGCTGGTGGTGCTTGGTGGGTGGAGAGCCACACCCTTGCACTGGCTGAAAAGTCTTGGGAATTGATTCAAGCAGTCGAAGCCGAGGGTGGTATCCAGGCCTATTTGAGCAGCGGCAAACTTGAAGCCGACGTCCAAGCCAGCGTCAAAGAACGCGCAAAGCGGTTATCCACCCGTAAATTGGGCCGTACCGGCGTAAGCGAGTTCCCCAAGGTTGAGAACGACAGCCTTGATCGTGCGCCACGTCCTGCCCCCCTTGAATTGAACGGGATTGAACGACACCGTGACGCTGAACTCTTTGAGGCGATCCGTGACCGCGCTATTGCCGCTGGGCAGCCCAATGTGTTCCTAGCTTGTTTGGGTGCTCGCCGCGACTTTGGTGGTCGTGAAATGTTCACCTCTAACCTTGTACACGTCGGCGCCATTCAAACGGTCAGTCACGAAGGTGGCACACCAGAAGAGATCGCTGCCGCATTCAAGGAAAATGGCTCGCCCATGGCCATCTTGTGCTCCAGCGCAAAGGTATATGCCAGCCAAGCCGTTGATGTCGCCAACGCGCTGAAAGAAGCTGGTGCCGAGAAGGTTCTCCTTGCTGGCAATATCAAAGAGATTGGTGATGGTGACGCAAGTGTCTTTGACGGCACCGTAGCTATGGGTATGGACGTCGTTGCCTTCTTGAATGAAACCCTTGAAACCCTGGGAGTGCAGTAAGCATGAGTGTCCCATCATTTGCAAACGTAGATCTGAACCTCTCCACCCCAAAGGATGACCGCGAGGCGTTTGCGGCTGCCCTTGACAAAGCCGCATTCGAAGAAAAGTTCCATGCGTGGGAAACACCAGAACATATTGATGTTCCTGGGGTGTATACGAACGACGATCTACAAGACCTAGATTTCTTGCATCAATACCCCGGTATTCCAACCTTCTTGCGTGGCCCCTATGCCACCATGTACGTGTTCCGACCATGGACCATTCGCCAGTACGCCGGGTTCTCCACTGCTGAAGAATCTAATGCCTTCTATCGCCGTAACCTTGCCGCTGGCCAGAAAGGGCTTTCAATCGCCTTTGACTTGGCCACCCACCGGGGGTATGACTCTGATCACCCCCGTGTAACCGGCGACGTTGGTATGGCTGGCGTAGCCGTTGACTCCATCTTGGATATGCGTCAGCTCTTTGACGGGATTCCACTCGATCAGATGAGTGTGTCCATGACGATGAACGGTGCCGTGTTGCCCGTGCTCGCGCTCTATGTTGTGGCTGCTGAAGAACAAGGGGTCAAACCTGAGCAGCTTGCCGGAACGATTCAGAATGACATTCTGAAAGAGTTCATGGTGCGTAATACTTACGTGTATCCACCCCTGCCATCTATGCGTATTATCAGTGAGATTTTCGCCTTTACAAGTGCGAATATGCCTCGCTTTAACTCCATCTCCATTTCTGGCTACCACATGCAAGAAGCTGGTGCCACCTTAGACCTGGAAATGGCGTACACGCTGGCTGACGGGGTTGATTACATCCGCGCTGGTGAGAGTGTGGGATTGAATGTGGATGCCTTCGCCCCTCGTTTGAGTTTCTTCTGGGCCATTGGCATGAACCCATTCATGGAAATTGCCAAGATGCGTGCAGCTCGTATGTTGTGGGCACGCCTGGTCCGCCAGTTCAAACCTAAGAACCCCAAGTCCATGAGTTTGCGTACTCACTCACAGACCTCGGGGTGGTCGCTGACTGCTCAGGACGTGTATAACAACGTGATGCGTACCTGTATTGAGGCAATGGCATCAACGCAGGGCCACACGCAGAGCTTGCACACGAACGCACTTGACGAAGCGGTTGCGTTGCCGACTGACTTCTCGGCTCGTATTGCCCGTAACACCCAGCTTTTCATCCAGCAAGAATCAGGGACCACCCGATCTGCTGACCCTTGGGGTGGTTCGGCCTATATCGAAAAGCTCACCTATGACATCGCGCGTAAGGCGTGGGGACACATTCAAGAAGTCGAGGCTGCCGGTGGTATGGCGTTGGCTATTGAGCAGGGTATCCCCAAGCTACGTATTGAAGAAGCGGCAGCACGCACTCAGGCGCGTATTGACTCTGGCCGTCAGCCCCTGATCGGTGTGAACAAGTACGTTTTGGACCAAGAAGAACCCTTCGAAGTGTTGAAGGTGGACAATAAGGCAGTGCGCGAAGCACAGGTTGCCAAGTTGGAACGCCTCCGCGCTGAACGTGATGAAGAGCAGGTCCAGCAAAGTCTTGACAAGATCACGTGGGCCGCGGCAAACCCTGATTCCTCCGACCCAGATCGGAACTTGTTAGCGCTATCCATCCAAGCGGCACGAAACAAGGCATCATTGGGTGAAATCAGTGATGCGTTGGAGAAGGTCTTTGGTCGTTACACCGCTAAGATCAACATGATTGAAGGGGTGTACGCGAAGGAAGCCGGGAGGACTGGCAAGATGAACGAGGCACGCGAACTGATTGAGAAGTTTGAAGAAGCTGAAGGTCGCCGTCCTCGTATCTTGGTAGCAAAGATGGGCCAGGATGGTCACGACCGTGGCCAGAAGGTTATCTCTACTGGCTTTGCTGACTTGGGCTTTGACGTTGACGTCGGACCACTCTTCCAGACGCCAGAAGAAACGGCCCGTCAAGCGGTTGAATCTGACGTCCACGTGGTAGGGGCATCCTCACTTGCAGCCGGTCACTTGACCTTGGTACCTGAGCTTCGCGCTGAGTTAGACAAGCTAGGCCGTCCAGACATCATGGTGGTTGTTGGTGGTGTTATCCCTGAGCAGGACTTTGAGGAACTGCGTCAAAATGGCGCCGATGCCATCTTCCCGCCCGGTACTGTTATTTCTACCGCTGCAGTGGGCGTGCTCGAAGAGCTGCTCAAGCGAGTCGAAGAATAACCGCTCGTGGCAAAGGCACCAACTGCCCCTGAGCTAGCTGAAGGCGTTTTAGCTAGCTCACGGGCGCACATCGCCCGAGCAATCACGATGGTTGAGTCAAAAAAACCGGCTCACCGTGATATTGCTCACGAGTTGTTACGCCTTCTCACACCCCATACCGGAGGTGCCGTTCGTGTTGGCATCTCCGGTGTCCCTGGGGCGGGGAAGTCCACCTTTATCAATGCACTGGGCATGCGACTGGTCAACGAACACGGGATGAAGTTGGCCGTACTCGCCGTTGACCCGTCATCCTCGCAAACGGGTGGGTCTATCCTTGGTGACCGCACCCGCATGGGCGAATTGGCGATGCTTGATAACACCTTTATTCGCCCGTCACCATCAGGCAATCATCTTGGCGGTGTGGCTCGTGCAACCCGTGAAGCTATGGTGATTTGTGAAGCCGCTGGGTACGGGGCTGTCTTTGTCGAGACGGTTGGTGTTGGCCAATCAGAAATTGCGGTAAGTGAGATGGTTGATACCTTCCTCATGTTGCATGCGGCCAATACCGGAGATTCACTCCAAGGGATTAAGCGCGGAATCTTGGAGCTCGCTGACGTTATCGCCGTGAACAAAGCCGATGGTGCCAATGCAGCTCCTGCACGCATTGCGGCTCGTGAGCTAAGAATGGCGCTCAAACTTGTTGCCGGTAGCGAACGTGAACCTGCTGAGGTGCTCACCTGTTCATCGACAACGGGAGAAGGCCTCGATGAGGTCTGGAAAGCGATTACCGATCATCGTCAACGCCTTGAGGATACTGGTTCCCTTATTGCACGACGTCGTCGCCAACAACGACAGTGGTTGTGGAGCTTGGTTCGTAACGAAGTGTTGACATTATTGGAGAATGACCCCGAGATCAAAGCCGTAGCTGATCGCGTCGAACACGATCTTGACGACGAAGGAACCAATGCAATGGATGCAGCTAATGCGATCCTTGCCGCCTTTGTTGAACGAGCCTATTTATTGAAAGAATAAGTCAACTGATAGAACCAGGCCGGCCATCGTGCTGGCCTGGTTTTTTGTTTCTACATTTCGCCAAGTGCTTTCCTCGGCCGGTTAAGGGAAGGTAAACGACAAACCTCGGTAGCTACAAGTTCTATCGTTTCGACTATCTAAAGTTGTCTTTACTGAAGATAGTCCCACACACAGCAGGACTGACGGGTACCTTAACGAGCCCTTAGAACAAACGTGATTGAAAGGTATTTCTGATGGCAGTTAAGTTCCAAAACCCGAAGGTCGTAGGCGCCTCTATTGCTGGTGGTCTTCTTCTTGTCAGTGGCGGCCTGTGGCTCTTCAAGCCGTGGCTGTTATTTGTTGACAAAACAGTCAACCAACCACTCCCCATCACCAGTGCATCAGTCCAGATGGTTGATTCATCTGAAATGGCGTCCACGCTTTCCAACGATGGGGCCGCCTCCCTTGTTGCCGACGGTGACTTTATTTCCCACGAACACGAAACAACCGGCAAGGCAAGCATCGTTCAGCTCGCTAACGGTAAGTACCAGTTAGCATTTGAGAACCTGGACACCTCTAACGGTCCTGACGTGCACGTATGGGTCAGCGCGGGTGAAGTGGTAGACGGCGTCGCTGGTCTGAAAGCCGCTGGCGACCACGACAAGATTGACCTCGGCGTCATCAAGGGCAACAAAGGCAACCAGCTCTACGACCTCCCCGACGACTTCGACCCCACCAAATGGAAGAGTATTGACCTTTGGTGTGACCAGTTCGACGTCTCCTTCGGCGCCGCACCGTTGAATCTGAAGGCAGATAGCAGTAGCTCGACCGACACAACAAGCACCAGTGAAACCATGGTTATGGCTGAACAGTCTGGTCCGGTCATCGTAACCTCCGGTGATTTCATCAAGCACGAACATGCCACCACCGGTAAGGCCAGTGTTGTTCGTTTGGAAAATGGGAAGCATCAACTGATCTTTGAGAACCTCGATACCTCTAATGGCCCTGACGTGCACGTATGGGTCAGCGCCGGTGAAGTGGTAGACGGTATCGCTGGTCTGAAAGCCGCTGGCGACCACGACAAGATCGACCTCGGCGTCATCAAGGGCAACAAAGGCAACCAGGTCTACGACCTCCCCGACGACTTCGACCCCACCAAATGGAAGAGTGTGGACCTTTGGTGTGACCAGTTCGACGTCTCCTTCGGCGCCGCACCACTCGTTTAAGTAGCGTACCGATATTGGGACCAAGGCATGTTTGCCTTGGTCCTTTCTGTTACCTCCGATTGAACTTTGGCTAACTGAAAATGGCCGATAAGGCCGCAAATATGCAAGGCTGACTCTGTTCTGACCAGCCCATAGGGCGTGAATGACAAGGAGTAGCAATGACTGGTGGACCGTATTTATTAGGTATTGATATGGGCACAGGAGGTGCTCGTGCAGGGGTATTCTCAACAACAGGAACGCTAAAAGGGGTAGGCACCTCCGAATGGGAAACGACATACCCTCGGCCTGGTCGTGCTGAACAGAATCCTGATGATTGGTGGCAATGCGTTGTTACTGCAGTTCGGCAAGCTATGGATACCGCCCAAGTTCATCCTGATGCGATCGCAGGCATCTCGGTCGATTCCACGTCTGCGACCGTGGTCACGGTCGATGCGAACGATAAACCGCTGCGGCCAGCCATGCTTTGGATGGATGTTCGTGCCATTGAACAAGCCGAACAATTGCGGGCTACTGGTGATCCGGCGCTCAAATACAGCGGTCACGGTCCAGTTTCTGCCGAGTGGGGTGCACCAAAACTCATTTGGATTCGTGATAACGAACCGGAGGTGTTTGAACAAGCCAAGGTCATCACCGATTGCACGGACTGGCTGATTCACGAATTAACTGGCGAATGGACTATTTCCACATGTCACGCTGCGGCCAAGTATTTCTATGACAGCGATACCGGTGGGTGGCCCACAAGCTTGTATGAAAAGGCTGGGGCACTAGAAGTTCTCGATAAGTTCCCTCGTCGTATGTTGCCACCCGGTGCCCTAGCGGGTGAGTTGACAACACGTGCAGCAGAAGATATGGGATTACGAGCTGGTATCCCCGTTGCGGAAGGGATCATTGATGCGTATGCGGGCGCAATCGGGCTTGGTGTTGTAAGTCCTGGGAAACTGGCGCTCATCACAGGGTCTAGTCATGTCATGATTGGACAGTCGCAAACTCCACTTCACGCTCCAGGATTGTGGGGCACCTTTACCGATGCGATTATTCCTGGGGAATACACCATCGAAGCTGGTCAAGCATCAACGGGCACCATTGTCAATTGGTTTAAAAATACGCTTGCATTACAGGCAAGTAAGGATGATCGGGGAGCGTATGAAGCCCTCAATGCTTGGGCTGCTGATATCCCAATCGGTTGCGACGGCCTTGTGATGCTGGACCATTTTCAAGGCAATCGTGCTCCCTATTCTGACCCACGATCCAGAGGTATGTTTTGGGGCTTAAGTCTTGCCCATACTGAGGGTCATCTGTATAGAGCGATATTGGAAGGCATCTGTTTCGGAACAGAAAACATATTCCGTACAATGCGCGAGAACGGGTACCCACCGGAAGAAGTGGTTGTATCTGGCGGTCCTACGAAGAGTCGCCTTTGGATGCAGATGCATGCCGACGTTTCGAATGTACCGCTTGTCTTTACTGATGTAACAGAAGGACCGATCCTTGGATCTGCCATGCTTGCTGGTGTGGGTGCAGGGTTATTCGATCATCTTCCCGATGCGGCATCAGCTATGGTGAAAGTAGTGGAGGTCCTTGAACCAGATCCACAGGCCCATGAAGCGTATCAATTTAACTATCAGGCTTATCTTGATACTTACCCAGCCATGAAAACCCTAATGGGTCGAATGTCTGCTCATCAAGAGCTCTAGACACTTACGTACGACAAAGCCTCGGAGCAACTGCTCCGAGGCTCTGTTGTGTTACTTAGGCTCTAAGTTGTAACGAGGTACAGCTTAGAAACCGAAGCGCCACTCTCCGAAGAAGAATCCACAGAAGAACCAGTTCCAGCAAGTTTCAGGCTTGTGCTGGTGCGGGTGCTTGCCTTCCGGTTCCTGAGTTGGAATCGGCTGGGGCTGCTGTGGCTCCTGCGGTTCCTGGGTAGGAATCGGCTGGGGCTGCTGTGGCTCCTGCGGTTCCTGGGTAGGAATCGGCTGGGGCTGCTGTGGCTCCTGCGGTTCCTGAGTAGGAATCGGCTGGGGCTTCGGCTTGCATTCCGGAATGTCTAATCCGGGAAGCAGGTCCTCACAGGTTGGCGGCTTTGGCTGCGGATTCTTGGTTGGAATCGGCTGCGGCTTCTGAGGCTCCTGCGGTTCCTGGGTAGGAATCGGCTTTGGAGTCTTCGTCGGCTTTGGCTGCGGATTCTTGGTTGGAATCGGCTGCGGCTTCTGAGGCTCCTGCGGTTCCTGGGTAGGAATCGGCTTTGGAGTCTTCGTCGGCTTTGG
>NZ_JAYKKE010000001.1:901709-1052218 GCF_036336025.1 Stomatohabitans albus | reverse complement strand
GCTTTGGCTGCGGATTCTTGGTTGGAATCGGCTGCGGCTTCTGAGGCTCCTGCGGTTCCTGAGTTGGAATCGGCTTTGGAGTCTTCGTCGGCTTTGGCTGCGGATTCTTGGTTGGAATCGGCTGCGGCTTCTGAGGCTCCTGCGGTTCCTGAGTTGGAATCGGCTTTGGAGTCTTCGTCGGCTTTGGCTTTGGCTTTGGACTCTTAGTCGGAATCGGCTTAGGAGTCTTCGTCGGCTTCGGCTTTGGCTTCGGCTGTGGCTCTTGTGGTTCCCATGGTTCCTGGGGTTCTTGTGGTTCCCATGGCTCCTGGGGTTCTTGTGGTTCCCATGGTTCCTGGGGTTCTTGTGGTTCCCATGGCTCCTGGGGTTCCTGTGGTTCCCATGGATCCCACGGCATCGGCTTCCACGGCTCGTGCGGCTTTGGCTTCGGCTTCGGCTTCGGCTTTGGCTTCGGCTTTGGCTTTGGCTGTGGCTCTTGTGGTTCCCATGGTTCCTGGGGTTCCTGGGGTTCCCATGGATCCCACGGCATCGGCTTCCACGGCTCGTGCGGCTTCGGCTTCCACGGCTTGTGCGGCTTCGGCTTCCACGGCTTGTGTGGCTTCGGCTTCCACGGCTTCCACGGCTTGTGCGGCTTCGGCTTGGGCTTATGCGGCTTCGGGTACCACGGCTTGTGCGGCTTCGGCTTATGGCCACACTTCGGGACGTACCAGCCACAACCGCCCGGATAGTGGGGCTTATGCCAACGCGGCTTATGCGGCTTGTAGTGACGCGGGTTCATCGGGTAGTAGCCACGATGACCGTAGGTTACAAACTGAGCGTCTTCCAGACCCTCCATGTAATCGTCATCGACCGGATTGCTGTACCCGTTGTCCACATAATCGGTAGATTCATCACCTACGTTGTAGGTGGATGCGGCAGCTGGAAGCCCAGCGGTGCCAAAGACAGCTACTGCTGCAAAGGCTGCCACACAAAATTGTTTAATCATGAGTTCTCTCACTCCTAACGGTTGAACTCTTCGGCAAGAGTTTCGCCTTGTTATAACAACACGAACGCGATATCCCGTTCTTTACACATAGTAATGGTAAAGGAGACCGTTTTCGTAATGCATTTGAGACCTTTCCATTTTACATTTGCATTACATATGGCCTTTTTTCATTACCTTTCATTTACATTGGAGTAAACGAAAGGCAAACATACACCAAGATTGGCACATCTCTCGAGAAGCCAAAGTTATTTGGTACCCCATTTCGAGGCTTTGCAAAACTATCACCGATTGCAAATCAAATATCACTTGTAGTAATCTTTCGGTCACAAAAGTGCTATATATGGTGAAATTCGTTCACCTCTACATAGATATTTCAGTGAGTTCCGAGGTTATATTCTTATCCAAATTTACCCAATATTCCCCAATTAACGTTCTAATCAAAGGCCCCTTCAATTGCGAGAAGGATTCCAGACACTCAAGACAGAAGAATGCGAATAGTGTCCAGTTGATTACATAGTGGAATGATTCATTCTGTAACGAGAAAACTACAGATATAAAATGTCGGTGTAGCACCCCCGCCATATGGCCAATGCCTGGGGCAAGCAAGCTGTTGTGCAGATACTTCCCGTTTAGTGCGGGTGAGTTCAGCTTCAGCTCGTACAAACTATGGACGTGTATTGACCAATTAGCTACGGTGATAGCACACCGGACAGCGTGGTCCGTTTTCACAATCATCACCTGAGCACTTTGTTTGCTCGGCCTTTCCTGCTGGAGAAGAACTCATGTCCCGTGTCCCACTACTGCTACGCCTGCTTGTTGGTATCATCGCCGGCGCACTCATTGGCGTTGTCTCAGCGAGTGCAGGATTTGACACACCTGTTCGAGTATTCGCTACCTTTACATCCCTATTCGGTGCGCTCTTGTCATTCGCAATACCGCTCATCATTTTTGGTTTCATCGCACCAGGTATTGGATCGTTAACACAAGGTGCAGGCAAATGGCTTGGTCTCGCAGTAGGAGTCGCCTACACCTCGAGCGTTCTTGCGGGCCTTCTGGCTATGGCGACTGCCCTGACCATTTACCCTTCCATCCTTGGTGATGTTGCGTTATCAACCGTCACCAACCCTGAAGAAGGCCTCGTTGAGCCGTACTTGACGTTGGCGTTAGATCCACCATTCACTGTGACGGCAGCCCTTGTACTGGCCTTTATCTTTGGCATTGGGATGAGCACGTTGAAGGATAAAACGGTTCAAAACCTCACGGAAGATTTCAAGACGATTATTCAGGGACTCTTGAACCACGTCATTATTCCGTTGCTACCCATTCACGTCGCAGGGGTCTTTGCCAATATGGCCTATGCCGGTCACGTTGCCACAATTTTTTCGGTTTTTGGCAAGGTGCTACTAATGGTGCTGCTCTTACATGTGGTGGCACTAGCTACCCAATACCTTGTGGCTGGCACGATTTCGCGCACAAATCCACTCAGCATGATTAAAACGATGCTGCCGGCATACTTCACTGCGATTGGTACCCAGTCCAGTGCCGCAACCATCCCTGTGACGCTACGCCAAGCCAAAAAAGCCGGGTTACGCCCAAATATCGCCGACTTTGCGATCCCACTCAACGCCAACATTCACTTATCAGGTTCAATGATCACGGTCACAAGCTGTGCCATTGCAGTGCTCACGATGGCCGAAGGGCACGAACCATCTGCTATTCGGTTCTTCCCTGTGATTCTAGGGCTGGGAGTAATGATGGTAGCTGCACCTGGTGTGCCAGGAGGTGCTGTCGTGACTGCGATCGGCCTATTGCAAAGCATGTTGGGCTTTGATGACACCATGATCGCGCTGATGATTGCGCTGTATTTGGCTCAAGACAGTTTCGGAACTGCGACAAACGTGACCGGGGATATGGCCATTTCAAAAATTGTTGAAACCATTGGCGATCGCCTCATCGGTGGTAACACAGAAACGCACGATGCCGAACCTCCGGTAACGACCGTTTCAACACAATAAATGACATTTTCATCGGAGGTTTGTTTGAAACAGGCCTCCTATTCCTTTTAGGCTCCAAGGCATTACCTGCTAAGGAGGAACTATGGGACCTAACTTAAAGTCCATCACGTTGTCCAGCCCAGACCTCGCTCACGGCCAACCCATCGAAAAGCGGTTTACACATGAAGGTAACGATGACATTCCCCGTCTGGTTGTCGCTGGAGTTCCTTCAGATGCTGTGGAACTTGCGGTCATCATGCATGATCCCGATGCACCTTGGACCTACGGGTTTGTCCACTGGACAGCGTATGGTATCCCCACAGATGTGAGTGAATTGACACCGGAAGTCCTTGCAACAGCGAGAACTGGCCCTAATGAGACGGGTGATCATGCGTACTTGGGCCCTTATCCCCCACCTGGTCACGGCACGCACCACTATTTCTTTGAGATTTACGCCTTAGATAGGAAGGTTGAAGGCGAACCGACCCGTGACGAGTTTATGCGTGAGTACGCGGGGAATGTTATCGACCAAGCACGTATTTGTGGTACCTACGAACGCCATGAATAGCTTGTCTGCATATGCAGACAAATGCTTGCACCAAGGGCCGCATTGAGGCTGCATTATTGAGATATAGCGGAAGGCCGTAGGCATCGTATAGGCCGCGGCCTTCCTCCTGGAAAGGGTAGATAACTCAACTGGCTAAATGGTGAAACTCATAGGTATCAACAAGTGCCTGCCAGGACGCCTCAATGATGTTTGTGCCAACACCAACGGTAGTGAACTCCCTAGCCCCATCAGTGGCATCAATCGAAACGCGGGTGATTGCTTGGGTGGCCGATGCCGGATCAATAATGCGCACCTTATAGTCGGTCAGTGCGAGATGCGAAAGATCAATACGTTGACCAACGGCAACTCTGAAGGCGTGGTCGAGGGCGTCAACAGGACCGTTCCCTTCGGCTGTGCCAATGAGACGTTCACCGTTCACGTGGACTTTTATAGTGGCTTCAGCCACAACCTTTCCGTCTTCGCGGTGTTCAACGAGGGTTCGCCAGCTTTCTAACTCGAAGGGGCCGATTTGTTCACCGTTCTCACGGCGCACAAGAAGTTCAAAGGACGCATCGGCTGCCTCAAACGAATATCCCTTGTGTTCCAAGTCCTTGACTCTGGCTAATACCTTATTGGCTGTCTCCTTATTCATATCAAGTCCAAGCTCGTCACCCTTCATGAGGACATTTGAACGACCAGCCAGTTCACTCACCAACATGCGTAGTTGATTTCCGACTAACCCCGGATCCGTATGTTGGTAGAGGTCTGGATTCTTCTGGAGTGCACTGGCGTGCAACCCAGCTTTGTGGGCAAAGGCAGATCCACCTACCCACGGCGCTTTTGAACTGAGATTGAGGTTCATTATTTCAGCAACTTGATGAGCCGATAATGTCAAATGCTGGAGCAGATCTCGATCAACGACATCTAGCCCTTGCTTAATCGCCAAATTGGGCAGGATAGAACACATATTGGCGTTACCAGTACGCTCACCTATCCCATTCATAGTGGCTTGGACATGGTTTGCCCCTGCGTCAATCGCAAGCAAACTATTCGCAACCGCACAACCCGTATCGTCATGGGCATGAATCCCTAAGATACGATCGTCTCCAACCAGTGGGCGAACATCCTTCACGATGGCATCTATCTCAGTTGGCAACGAACCACCGTTCGTATCGCATAGCACGACGCCGGCCGCCCCTGCCTCGATAGCTGCGCTGAGAACATCAAGGGCGTATTCCCTATCACGGTGATACCCATCAAAAAAATGTTCGGCATCAAGCAATACCCGCCGCCCCTCGCCTACGAGATAGGCCACCGATGAGGCAACCATGTCTATATTCTCTTGGGCGGTCGTCCCGATAGCTTCTATGACGTGTTTGATATCGCTTTTGCCAACAAGTGTGATGGCCTCAGTTTTCGCTTCCAGCAACGCATTCAATAGGTCATCATTCGCAGCTTGTATCCCTGGGCGACGGGTCATCCCAAAGGCGACCAACCCTGCGTGATTCAGTTGAATGTCTCCGTTTGCAACTGCGGCAAAAAACTCCGTATCTTTAGGGTTGGCGCCCGGCCATCCACCTTCAATCCATGTGAACCCAAGGGAATCAATAATCTGAGCAACGGCTAACTTGTCGGCTACCGTCAGGCTAATCCCCTCTTGTTGTGTTCCGTCACGGAGGGTTGTGTCATAGAGCTCGATCATGACTAATCCTTTGATTTTCATGGAATGACTTGTTTATTGCTGGGTTTTATCCTCTCCCAGCCTGAGGTGGCCATCACAGCGCAGCAATGATGCGCTCACCAATGTCACTGGTTCGTTGACCGTTTACGCCTTGGCCTAAGACAGCCAATGCAGCATTCTCAACGGCGGTTGCAGCCTCCCGCTCACCCAGATGGTTCAAACACATGGCCAAACTGAGCACACTCGCCACAGGGTTTGCGATTCCCTTGCCTGCAATATCAGGTGCTGAACCGTGGACAGGTTCAAACATAGATGGGTAGGTATTCGTTGGGTTCAAGTTGCCACTCGCGGCAAGCCCCATGCCCCCTTGGACGGCAGCCCCAAGGTCGGTGATGATATCGCCAAAAATATTATCCGTAACCACCACATCAAAGCGGCCTGGATCGGTAACGAGATAAAGGCACATCGCGTCAACATGGACATAGTCACGACTCACCTGTGGGAACTCCGTTTCACCCATCTCAGTAAAGGCCCGCATCCATAAGTCCCCGGCAAAGGTCAACACATTTGTTTTATGGCACAACGTCAATCGGTTGTCTCGAGCACTGGCCGTTTCAAAGGCATAGCGAAGCACACGGTCTATCCCACTACGGGTATTCAAACTTTCTTGGGTGGCAACCTCACGTGGAGTGTGTTTTGCTAATACCCCACCTGCACCCGTGTATAACCCTTCGGTATTTTCTCTAACGACGACCAAATCACAGGTTTCAAGCCCCGCAATTGGCGTAGGCACACCAGGTGCCAACTTAACGGGCCGCAAGTTCACATACTGGTCAAAATCAAACCGCAGTTTCAAGAGCAACCCACGCTCTAACACACCTGGAGGTATCTCTGGTGTACCAACCGCGCCGAGGAGAATCGCATCAACCTGTGATAACTCCTCTTGCACACTTGCTGGAAGGACTTCGCCGGTGCGTTTCCATGACCGACCGCCCAGATCGTAGTCAACCCGCTCCGTGGAAAACTCAAAGCGTTCTTGTACAACATCAAGGACCTTCAATGCCTCTGCCGTGACTTCAGGTCCAATCCCGTCGCCACCGACGATGGCCAGTGTGTATCTATTCATCGGTTCGCCACCAATGCGTGAGCAGGTTGAGTTACTGGCATAAAGGCTGGGCGTTTTGCCTCAAAGGCGCTAATGTCGGCGTCCTTTTCTAGGGACAGGCCGATGTCGTCCAGCCCATTGACCAACATGAACTTGGCATGTTCTTCAAAGTCAAAATGAACGCGCACGTCCCCAGCGGTAAGGGTTTGGTTGGGAAGGTCAATTTCAATCGTCGTGGTGGGATCATCGGTAGCGATCTGCATGAGCCGCTCCATTGTGGCCCGATCTACCTGCACACAGACAAGGCCGATTTTGGCACAATTTGACCGAAAAATATCGGCGAAACTCTCGGCTACAACTGCGTCAAAACCGTACTGCTGCAACCCCCAAGGGGCGTGTTCACGGCTTGAACCTGACCCAAAGTTCACCCCGCTTAACAGCACGTTGGCATCGGCATACGCCGGATCATTGAGTACAAAGTCCTCCTCTGCACGCCAATCACTAAAGACGAACTCACCGAACCCTGTCCGCTCAATTCGTTTTAAGTGTTGTTTGGGCATGATTTGATCGGTATCCACATCGTTCCGCCCCATAGGCACCATGTGACCAGTAATTACGGTAACTTTTTCCATCGTTTCTCCTTCAGTCCAGGTGCTAGAGCGTGGACGGGGTGACGTCGCGGGCATCAACAAAATGGCCGGCAATCGCCGCACTTGCCGCCATTGCTGGGCTCACCAAGTGGGTTCGCCCATCCTTACCTTGACGCCCTTCAAAGTTTCGGTTTGATGTGCTTGCGCAACGTTCTTGTGGTGAGAGTTGGTCAGGATTCATTCCCAAACACATGGAACAACCTGGTTCGCGCCATTCAAAGCCGGCATCAATAAAGATCTTGTCCAACCCTTCTTCTTCAGCTTGTACCTTGACCTTATAGGAACCGGGGACAACCATCGCGTGCCGGATATTGTCCGCAATCCGCTTGCCTTTCAAGATGGCTGCGGCGGTACGTAAATCACTGATACGACCATTGGTACATGAGCCAATGAAAATCCGGTCGAGCTTGATATCGGTGATCCGTTCACCACCGTTCAGCCCCATATACTCCAAGGACCGACGCGTTTGTTCTGGAGAAGCTGTTTCCTCTGGGCGGGGTACATTCGCACTTACGGACACACTCATCGAGGGTGTGGTACCCCAGGTGACCGTGGGTTCGAGGGTAGATGCGTCAAAGTGAATGACCGTGTCAAAGGTGGCACCCTCATCGGTGTACAGTTCACGCCAGCTTGAAACGGCCTGGTCCCACTGATCATCACTTGGCGCACACATGCGCCCCTTCACCCAGTCAAAGGTTGTTTGGTCGGGTGCAATCATCCCCGCACGACCACCACCTTCAATGGTCATATTGCAAATCGTCATGCGTTCTTCCATGGAGAGGTTGCGTATCGCATCCCCGCGATATTCGATGATGTGTCCGATACCGCCATCCACACCGATCTGTCCGATGATGCCTAAAATAAGGTCTTTGGCGCTTGTACCTGGTGGCAACTCACCCACCACTTCAATCGCCATGTCTTTGGGCCGGTTTTGTACGAGGGTCTGGGTGGCCAGGACGTGTTCAATCTCACTTGTTCCAATTCCAAAGGCCAATGCCCCAAAGGCGCCGTGAGTAGCGGTGTGTGAATCACCGCACACTATGGTCATTCCCGGTTGTGTGACGCCGAGTTCAGGGCCGATCATGTGCACAATGCCTTGAGCCCGACTAAACATCGAAAAGACTGGAATCCCTGCTGCCTTGCAGTTTTGTGACAACACATCCATTTGCTGACGACTCAAATCATCGGCAATAGGTAAGGACCGATTCGTCGTTGGCACATTGTGGTCCATCGTGGCCAAACTCAAATCAGGGCGACGAACCGTTCGGCCTGCAAGCCGGAGTCCTTCAAATGCTTGTGGACTGGTGACCTCATGGAGTAAGTGCAAATCGATATACAACAAGTCAGGCCCATCAGAAGCGGAATGAACGACATGGCGATCCCAGATTTTCTGGGCAAGCGTCTTGGGATTAGGCATAGTGCTCCTCTAGTCAGAAACCGGTTTAATCCGGAAAAACGTCTTTAATCGTTAAAAGTTCGAGTGTGTGCGACCTTTACGTGCATCACGAAGTCGTTCTGATCGGTTCAACGCTTCGAGCCAAGCACGCCCGGTTGCTTCAACGACATCGGTTGACAATCCACGGCCGGTGTAGGTTGTCCCGTCTCGACGAATCGTGACGGTCACATCGCCAAGGGCATCACGGCCAGCGGTGATGGATGACACACGAAAATCTTCAAGGTGGGCATCGTCAACGCCGCAAGCTCGGCTAATAGCCCGACAGATCGCATCAATCATGCCGTCACCAACTGCCGCTTCGGTTACCGCTCGGTCTTCGGCAACATGACGGACACGAACCGTGGCGGTAGGTGCAGTGGCAATCCCACCCATCATCTGTGCCATTTCAATCGTCCACACCTCACTGCCAACATCGGCAGTATCAACCACAATCGCTTCAAGATCGTCCGCCGTCACTTCACGTTTGCGGTCCGCAACGGCTTTGAACTGGGCGAAGGCATCGTCCACACGTGCTTCATCTAAGGTGATACCCAAATCACGTAACGCTTGAACAAAGGCATGGCGCCCTGAATGCTTACCCAAGATGAGCTGTGCCCCGACAAGACCAAGGTCTTCAGCCGTCATAATCTCATAGGTTGCTCGGTTGGCGAGGACACCGTGCTGGTGAATACCACTTTCATGGGCAAAGGCGTTACGGCCAACCACCGCCTTGTTGTATTGAACGGGGTAGCCAGTCAGCTGGGCAACCAGCTTAGAAGTACGCCCGATCTCCTTGGTATTGATTCGGGTGTCTTTCCCAATCAGGTCATGGCGAACGGTCATACCCATCACGACTTCTTCAAGTGAGCAGTTCCCTGCTCGCTCCCCGATACCATTGATGGCGACTTCAATTTGGCCAGCACCACGCCGTACCGCTTCAAGGCTATTGGCCACCGCTAAACCAAGGTCGTTGTGGCAGTGCACACTTACCACCGCGTCACCAGCCAAGGCGACAATCTCTTCAATCAAATCGCCATATTCACTTGGCATTGTAAAGCCAACGGTGTCAGGCACATTGATCGTGTGAGCACCCGCATCTACGGCAGCTTTAAGGACTTCTTTTAAGAACCCTGTTTCAGTTCGGGTTGCATCCTGTGCGCTGAACTCCACTTGGTCAGCAAGGGTTGTTGCCAGGCTGACCATCTCGGTCGTCAAGGCAATGATGTCAGCCTCGCTCGCACCCTTTAGCATCTCCTGGCGGTGGATATCTGACGTTGAAATAAAAACGTGGAGACGACTCGTTGCCGCAGGTGCAATGGCCTCTGCACATCGACGCACGTCACCCTCGGTGGCTCGTGCAAGACCACAAATGACTGGCGCGTTGGGGAGGTTGCCTACTTCTTTTGCAATTTGCTGCACGCCGAGGAAATCACCGTCACTGGCGACGGGAAAACCAGCCTCAATCACATCAACGCCGAGCCGGGCTAGTTGGTGCGCAATTTCAAGTTTCTCGCTCGGATCGAGGCTGATGCCGGGGCTTTGTTCTCCGTCTCGTAACGTCGTATCAAAAATGGTGACGTGTGCCATGGTCATCCCTTGTCTGTTGGATTAGGTGTTGGAATTACTTGTTGTCGTTTAACCAAGTCATTTGGGCGCGCAACCGTTCACCGACTTGTTCGATCTGATGTTCCGCATTTATCCGCTTCAGTGCGGCATAACCGGGGCGTCCCGCTTGATTTTCCAAAATCCAGTTACGGGCAAATGTGCCGTCTTGGATATCGGCAAGCACACCGCGCATTTCCTCTTTCACATATTCATCAATAACACGCGGCCCCGAGACATAATCACCGTACTCAGCGGTGTCAGAAATCGAATGCCGCATCTTGGCCATGCCGCCTTCGTACATGAGGTCAACGATGAGTTTCAGCTCATGCAGGCATTCAAAATAGGCAATCTCAGGCTGATACCCCGCGTCAACAAGGACTTCGAATCCGCTCTTAACGAGTTGCATCGCGCCACCACAAAGGACGGCCTGTTCACCGAAAAGATCCGTCTCTGTTTCTTCACGGAAGGTTGTTTCTAACATGCCAGCACGACCACCACCCACATGGGATGCCCATGCCATCGCAATGTCACGCGCCTTACCAGTTGCGTCCACGTGCACCGCAAAGAGCGCCGGTACACCGCCACCTTGGGTAAAGACACGGCGAACAAGATGGCCAGGGCCCTTTGGTGCGATCATCGCAACATCCACCCCTTCGGGGGCGACGATTTGTCCAAAGTGCACATTGAAGCCATGGGCAAACAGCAACGCATCACCAGCGTTCAACCCAGGTTCGATCTCTTCCTTGAACACCTTTGGCTGAACCTCATCGGGCAGGAGCACCATAATGATGTCAGCTCGTTTAGCGGCATCGGCAACTGTTGTGACTTCATGACCGGCTGCTTCAGCCTCGGCGCGGCTTGCGGAACCTTCACGTAACCCAACGAGAACGTTCACACCGGAATCAGCTAAGTTGCCCGCGTGGGCATGGCCTTGGCTCCCGTAGCCAAGCACCGCTACCGTCCGCCCCTTAAAGACATCCGGGTTTGCATCCTTGGCGTAATACATCGTTGCTGGTGAGTGAGACATAGATTCTCCTTTAATAACCGTTTATATACATTGAATTAGTACTGTTGTTCGCGGGCGCGACGCTCTTGAATAGACAGGCGCTCAGTGATCGTCTCACTGCCACGGCCGATCGTGATCGCACCGGACTGCACCATTTCGATCACGCCGTAGGGACGTAACATTTCAAGGAGCGCATCAATCTTGGAACGGGTGCCAGTGGCTTCGATCGTGAGGGAATGAGGGCCAACATCAACCGTCCTCGAACGGAAGATATCAACAACCTGGAGCACATCGGCCCGTTCGGAGGCGCTGCCGGTTCGTACTTTGATCATCGCCAAAATACGTTCAACACTGTCATTGGGATAAAGCTCCATCACTTTGTGGGTGTTGATCAGCTTGTGTAACTGTTTCATCACTTGGTCGATGGAGTGACGTTCGGCACGAACAACAATTGTGATGCGACTAAAGCCAGGGCTGTGGGTATTACCTACGGCAAGGCTCAAAATATTGAATCCACGGCGGCTAAACAGTCCGACGACTTTAGCTAAGATGCCCGGTTTATCTTCAACCAGCACACTGAGCGTATGGAAGGGAGTGGTGCGTTGGGACATGGGGAGCTCCTAGCTTGGTGCGATATTTGATGACGTAGCGGCTTTGGCCGCTTCTGAGGCGTACCACTCAGCAGCACTCTCTATGACGTTGGAGTTTGATTGACCAACTGGCACCATCGGAAATACCTTCGCATCAGGGTCAATCCAAACATCGACGATGACCAACTTGTCGCGGATAGCGAAGGCTTGTTCCAATACGTCACGTACTTCTTCTTCGTTGGTAATTCTGAATCCTACTCCCCCGTAGGCTTCAGCTAATTTCACTAAATCTGGGCTGGTTCGCGTTAAGTCTGTCTGGCTATATCGTTTGTTATAGAACAACTCTTGCCACTGGCGAACCATCCCCAGCACCCCGTTATTCAATACAACCACACAGATGGGTAATTGCTCGGTGGTGGCCGTTGCCAGTTCTTGACTCGTCATCTGAAAGGACCCATCCCCATCAATGGCGATGACTTGACGATCTGGGCATCCTGCTTTCGCACCGATTGCGGCCGGAACGGCATATCCCATCGTGCCGGCACCACCTGAATTAATCCATGTGCGGGGGCGTTTCCAATCAAGCCATTGCGCAGCCCACATCTGATGTTGACCGACTCCTGCCGTGATGATTGAGTCTTCATCACGCAACTCGTCAAGTACCTTCAACACGGTTTGTGGCGTTAACGGTCCACCGGGTTCTTGTTCATTAATAAGTGGATGCTCACGTTGCCACTCATGCAGTGTGGTAATCCATTCTTTGGTCTGGATAACAACTTTGTCTTTTTCCATCCGTTCGAGGAGTTGGTTGAGCACCACTTTCGCATCACCGACGATAGGGACTTCAGCCATACGAATCTTGCCGATCTCAGCGGGATCAATATCAATGTGAATGACACGGGCATGAGGAGCAAATGCACTGACCAACCCCGTTACACGATCATCAAATCGGGTGCCAATGGCAATTAAGAGGTCTGATTCCTGGATGGCCTGAATAGCAGTCCAATGTCCATGCATACCAGGCATTCCCATACATAAGGAGTGCGACTCAGGCATTAATCCACGCGCCATGAGGGTAGTGACAACAGGGATTTGGTAGGTTTCAGCCAAGCGCATTACTTCATCTTGTGCCCCTGCCGCAACGGCACCACCACCGACATACAAGACCGGGCGTTTGGCCCGCACGATTTCTTTGGATGCTTGCTTAACCATCCCTTTATGCCCGCTTAAGGTGGGTTTGTACCCCGGAAGATTAAGCTGTTTAGGCCAACGGAATGAGGGGACCGTGGCAGCCAATACATCTTTGGGGAAATCTAATGCGACCGGCCCTTTTCTCCCGGTACCTGCAATGTGAAATGCTTCGGCAACCGCTTCCGCTGTCCGTTCAGGGTCGATAACCAACTCATTGTGTTTGGTCACCGGGTGAGTAATACCGGTCATATCAGCCTCTTGAAAGGCATCGTTACCCACCGAAGCACGGGCAACCTGTCCGGTAATGGCAACCATCGGCACACTGTCCATCATTGCGTCTCCCAATGCGGTCACGAGGTTGGTTGCTCCTGGACCGCTTGTTGCAATGGCAACCCCCACTCGACCAGTTGCATGGGCATATCCTGAGGCCATATGCCCAGCACACTGTTCGTGTCGAGCAAGTATGTGACGGATGGGGCTGTCATATACCGAGTCGTAGGCGGCGAGAATGGCACCACCTGGATGACCGAATACTACATCTACGCCGGCATGTTCGAGCGAGCGCATGAGCACTTGTGCGGCGGTCATCGTCATTGGGGTCTCCTCTGTCGAAGGAATCGGATCGATCGGGATTATTGGAATAAAAAAACGACCTCCCGGCAATTCGGTAGGTCGTGCGTAAGGCAATTGTTCTTACAATTCGTCCACAGCCAAACACGACCTGTTGGTAATAACCAGCAGGCCAATAATTAGGGCGACGGACTTGTTGAACATGACCACCAGTAATGACATGAGTTTGACCCGATGTCAACAAAAACGTGCAAACTGGTGTCTTCTAAATCTCTGACAGGAGGAATACCCGTGCCCCAATTGCGATCAGCAACGTCAACAAGTGGACGGAAAATGGCAGGCGCTCGCGCGCTATGGCGTGCAACAGGAATGGTTGACGGGGATTTCGGTAAGCCAATTATTGCGGTCGCTAATTCCTTCACGCAGTTTGTTCCCGGCCATGTTCATTTGCGCAATATGGGCGCACTTGTGTCCGAAGCGATTGTTGAGGCCGGTGGAGTAGCCAAAGAATTTAACACTATTGCCGTTGATGATGGGATCGCTATGGGCCACGACGGCATGTTGTACTCCTTACCTAGCCGTGACCTCATTGCTGACAGTGTTGAATATATGGCCAACGCCCATTGTGCCGATGCGCTGGTGTGTATCTCGAACTGTGACAAGATCACTCCTGGCATGTTGATGGCAGCTCTCCGGTTAAATATTCCTGCCATATTTGTTTCTGGTGGGCCGATGGAAGCGGGTAAAGGCATCGTCGGTGGCACGACCGCTCGCCTTGACCTCGTTGATGCGATGATCGCCGGGGCAGATGACTCCGTTTCCGATGAGGACTTATCGGCGATGGAGGCCGCAGCCTGTCCGACCTGTGGGTCATGTTCTGGAATGTTTACCGCAAACTCTATGAACTGTTTGACTGAGGCGATGGGCCTTTCTCTCCCCATGAACGGGTCTCTGTTGGCGACACATGCAGACCGGCGCGAGTTGTTTGTTAAGGCAGGCAAGCGAATCGTTGACCTCTGCCGTATGTATTACCTCGAAGAGAACGACACCGTGTTGCCACGGTCCATCGCCACGATGGCAGCCTTTGAAAATGCGATGGCCCTTGATATTGCAATGGGAGGGTCATCAAATACGGTGCTGCACTTATTAGCCGCTGCACGTGAAGCCGAGGTGCCCTTCACCATGGCAGATATCGACCGGCTGAGCCGCAAGGTTCCCCACCTGTGCAAGGTCGCCCCGAGTACCAATCAATTCCATATGGAAGATGTCCATCGTGCTGGCGGAGTGATCGGGATTCTTGGTGAGCTTAACCGTGCCGGACTTTTAGATACCAGCGTTACTACGGTTGCCGGAGACAACCTTGCCCACGTGCTTGATACGTACGACGTGATGGCTGACATCAGTGACCAGATCAAAACGGGCTATCTCGCCGCTCCCGGCAACCGGCGAACCACCCAGCCGTTCAGCCAAGAAGAACGTTGGGATACTCTTGATACCGATCGGGCAAACGGCTGTATCCGTGACCTTGCCCATGCATGGTCACCTGATGGTGGCCTGGCCGTTCTCTTTGGCAATATCGCCGAAGATGGTTGCATCGTGAAAACGGCAGGGGTTGATGAAGGCAGTTTGCAATTCACGGGTACGGCAGTGGTGTATGAAAGCCAGGACAGCGCCGTTGAAGGTATTTTGAACCGCAAGGTCAAAGCTGGTGATGTGGTGGTCATCCGTTATGAAGGGCCACGCGGAGGCCCAGGTATGCAAGAGATGCTGTACCCCACCTCCTACCTCAAGAGTGTCGGTTTAGGGAAGGCTTGTGCTCTCCTCACTGATGGTCGATTTAGTGGTGGTACAAGTGGATTGAGTATTGGTCACGCGTCACCCGAAGCCGCCGCTGGTGGCTTGATCGCCCTGGTTGAAGACGGTGATGAAATTGAGATTGATATTCCGAATCGATCGATCAATCTCTTAGTCTCTGATGAGGTGATCGCACAACGCCGTGACGCACAAGAAGCTCGTGGTTCAAAGGCCTATACCCCCCGCCACGCCCGACCCCGCAATGTTAGTGCGGCGTTAAAGGCTTACGCCCTTATGGCCACGAGTGCCGATAAAGGCGCAGTTCGTGATGTCAGCCGATTTGAATAGGCTCTGCAACGGGGCCGATATGGAATTACTGAACGGCCTCAATGAACACGCGCTGACGATAGAACTGTAACTGGTCGATAGAGTCACGAATGTCACCGAGAGCTCGATGGTTGCCTACCTTCTCGGGCTCTTGCTCAGCAATCTCGGGTGCCCAACGCTTCACCAGTTCTTTAATCGTGGATACGTCAACGTTGCGGTAGTGCACATGTTTTTCTAGCGTGGGCATATATTTTTTCATAAATGCACGGTCTGAGTGCACGCTATTACCTGCAAGCGGGGCCACATTGGGGTCGGGTACGTATTGAAGCAGCCATTCCATAACCTGGGATTCGGCTTCTTCAACAGTCAACGTGCTTGCGCGTACCCGATCAGTTAAGCCACTGGCTTCATGCATATCCACCACAATTTGAGGCATGTTGTCGAGCAACTCATCAGACGCGTGGATAACAAGGTTGGGCCCTTCAATAATCTGATCGAGCTTGCCGTCAGTCACGATGATGGCAATTTCTAGAATCACATCGGTGTCAGGCTCTAGCCCGGTCATCTCTAAATCAACCCAAACGAGCGGGCCTTCTAATTGAGTAGGAGCGGTCGTTTCGGATTGAGGTTGTTCAGCCATGGGTACCAATCTATGAGTCATTGCCCTTATTCACCGGCCAGTTCAGCTAATTCAAGCCAACGCATTTCTGCATCATCAAGTTCGCCTCGTAACTGGGTGAGTTGTTCACCCCAGGCAGCTAGATCGGTATGACTAGCTGATACGGCTTGGGTTGCAAGTCGCGTTTCCAGCTCCGTAATCTGTGCGCTTAGCGCATCCATCCGCGGCCCAAGCTCTTGATATTCACGCTGTTCATTAAAGCCTAGCTTTGTTTTAGGTTTGGGCGATTCCTTGGCTTTCACTTGAGCTAAGGCCAGATTGTTTGCGTCTTTAGCCATTCGTTTGCGGGCACGTTCCGCTTCACCTTGCGCTTCTCGCCAGGCGGTCCATCCACCGGGCTGATGTTGTAAGAACCCCCCGGGTTCAATCGCATATAAATCACTACACACCCGGTCTAGGAAATAGCGATCGTGGCTCGCCACCAACAACGCCCCTGGCCAAGCATCTAAATAGTCTGTTAAAACCGCCAAGGTGTCGAGATCTAAGTCATTCGTTGGTTCATCCAAAATAAGGAAGTTAGGTGCGTCAGCAAGAACAAGCAGAAGTTCAAGACGACGGCGTTCCCCGCCGGAGAGTTCTTCGACAAAGGCTCGCTGCGCCGCTTTGGTAAATAAGAAGCGTTCCAAGAGGTCTCCGGCTCCCACACGCATACCATCAATCAAGTTCGTTTCTTCGGCCACCGCTTTGACAGCATCAATAACCCGGGTGCCCGGTTTAATTGGTTGTACTTCCTGCCCATACCATCCCACATGTACCGTTTCACCCATACGTACACTGCCGGTGTCGGGTTCCAAACGGCCTGTAAGCAGCTTCAACAGCGTGCTTTTACCCGCTCCGTTAGGACCAACAATGCCCCAGCGTGCCCGAGGGTCAACCTTCATATCCACACCTGAAAGCACCGTTTGACCATTAAAGGACTTGCCGGCATTGTGGGCATTCACGACCGTTGAGCCAATCCGGCGACTTGGGAACTCAATGGCGAGCTTCGATTCATCAATACGTTCTTTCGATGCTTCTACCAGGGCAGTTGCTTTATCCACCCGATGTTTCGCCTTGGAGGTTCGCGCCTTGGGGCCACGACGAAGCCAATCCAACTCAATCCGTGCCAAATTGGCCCGTCGTCGTGCCTGGGCGTGGGCTTGTTCAACCCGTGTTGCACGCGCTTCAAGGTATTCGTCATAGGAACCGTGGTTCGTATGAACTCGCCCATCAACCACCTCAATAATGCGATTGGCAACGTTGCTCAACACGTACCGGTCGTGGGTTACAAATAGCAGTGCACCTGAACGACGGGTGAGTTCTCCCTCTAACCATTCAATGACATCAGGATCAAGGTGGTTCGTTGGTTCGTCCAAGATCAACAAATCGGGGTCGGCAGCCAATACGCCCGCCAGGGCAACTCTGCGGCGTTGACCACCGCTCAATTCACCCATGCGACGGCCATCATCAGGCGCAATCCCAAGGCGATCCAACAACCCTTCGGCGCGCAAACTCCCTCCAATCACCTCAAGTGGTAAGGCGTCAGGGTCAAAGGCCGGTTCTTGGTCGAGGTACTGCACACGCAGCCCTTTACGGTGTACCACCCGTCCTTCATCAGGCTGTTCTATACCGGCAATAACCTTCAATAGGGTGCTTTTGCCACTGCCATTGATACCAATCACACCTGCCCGGTCGTACGCATCCAGACCAACATTGATGCCATCAAGCGGTCGTTTTTCGGCATACACCTTGACGACGTTCTCTAAACTCACAATATTTGGTCCGGCCATGCCTCCATCTTGGCAGCCAAGCGCTGTCCGCACCGCTTTCCTTTTACGCGCTTTGGTTCAACCCCATTCCAGTAGGTGGCGTCCGGCCTTGGGCTACCTTCATGATTGCCCATTTTTATGACCCGAGTTCAAACCATTACTAATTTTGCTCAAAATACGCAGCTAATCCATTTGACTTGGTCAAAATCACTGCAGATAATGCCCAAAAGCTGAGCAATTCGCTCAGATAATGCAAGTGACCGCGAAGGGGACCGAATGGATATTCAATTACTTCTTGCCCTGGTCCTGGGCATTGCCACCATCGTCGTGCTCGTTTTGCGCACCCGACTTGACGCATTCGTTGCCTTGCTGATCGCCAGTGTGCTCACGGGCCTTATCGCCGGGTTCAGCCCAGGTGAAACCATCTCGTCAATGACAACCGGCTTCGGAAACACCCTCGGCAGCGTTGGGATTGTGATTGGTCTGGGTGTGGGTATCGGCAAAATCCTTGAGCTGAGTGGTGCTGCTGACATTATTGCGCAAGCATTCCTCAAACTCTTTGGCAAAGGACGCGAAGAGTGGGCGATGGGATCAACGGGTGCGGTTGTTTCTATCCCCGTGTTTTGTGACTCTGGGTACATCATTTTGAATCCCCTCGCGCGTTCACTGGCACGACGGCGTACCTATGGATACGTTGCCGTATCCCTTGCGATGGGTTGTGGGATGACCCTCACCCACCACATGGTGCCACCAACGCCCGGGCCATTAGCTGTTGCAGGCATTGTGGGCGCCGATATGGGCGCGGTCATTGCCGCTGGACTGGTGTTTACTGTCTTGTTGTTGCCTGTTGTGGTGACGTACGCAAAGTGGATTGGCCCCAAATTAGAGAACCAAATCAGCCACGAAACCCATGATGCTGTTTTCGGTGCTGACGATGATGCGGCCAGCGTCGACCCCACCCGCGAAATGGGGATAGGCCCGAATGGAGAAGGTCCCAAACAATTTGGGGTAGGCATGGCCTTCATTCCGCTGATCCTTCCATTAGCTTTGATTGTGGCGAACACCGTTGCTACAGCCATTGACAAGTCTTCCCAGGGAGCCCTCACCCCTGATGCTGAATACACCGCATCAACATGGGCGGCAGCATTGGCCTTTATAGGGCATCCGGTTGTTGCGTTAATTATCGGTCTAGTTCTCGCGGTGTACTGGCTGTTACCCCGTTGGGTACCTGCTACGCGCGTACAAGGATGGTTAGCTGACGCTGCTGCGAGTGCTGGCCTTATCTTGCTTATCACCGGTGCAGGTGGTGGTCTTGGGCAGGTCCTTCGTGACAGCGGGGTAGGCGATGAACTGGCCCAAACGATTGCGGCAATGCCTTTACCTGCCTACATGGTGCCCTTCTTGATTGCGACCCTAGTTCGTCTCGCCCAAGGGTCAGGCACAGTTGCCATGATTACCGCCGCAAGTGTGTCAGCCCCATTGGTGGCAAGCCTTGGTATTTCGCCGCTGCTTGTAGCACTGGGTTGTTCTGCAGGCTCGATGTGCTGTAGCTACTACAACGACTCGTATTTCTGGGTTGTTACCCGGTTCACCGGCCTTGAAGGGACAGCTGCGCTCAAAGGTTGGTCAGGTATCACGACAACAGCCTGGGCGGCATCCTTTGTGTTATTAACGATCGCGTCATTCATCTTGTAATGATGGATGTGCTGGTTATTGCTGATGATTTGACCGGCGCGAACGGCACCGCGGCAGCGTTTGCAAACGCTGGGATGCGAACCGTAACGACAACGGTCGCCCAACTCACGGCTGTACCCGACGGTTTCAACACAGTCGTAGCCAGTACCGATGCGCGACACGCGCCACCTTCAAGAGCCAAAACCCTTGTTGAACAGGCTATTCAAACAGCCTGGCCAGCTCGTCTGGTCTGTAATCGCATTGATACCACGATGCGGGGCAATATCGGAGCCACCACTGAAGCTGTTCGCTCAACCGTTGAATCCTGCTCTGGTGAACGCACCATTTGTGTTGTTGCCCCTGCCTGGCCACAAGCTGGGCGGGTTACGGTTGAAGGCCACCAACTCTTGCACGGACACCGGCTCGAACTCACTGAAGTTGCTCGAGACGTGCGTTCACCGGTGACACGGTCGGATATTGCCGGAATTATCAGCCAGCAAGCCAACGTGAAGGCTGCTCATGTGCCACTTTCAGTCATCACCTTAGAAGACAATAGTGTCCGGGACCATATTGCCGCTCTCATCCAGGACGGCGCCAATACCTTGATTGTTGATGCCCTCACCGACGGGCATTTAACGATGGCGATGCGTGGCTGTGTTGATGCGGCCAAACTGATCGACCAGCACGTGCGTTGGGTGACAAGTGACCCTGGTCCTGGCTCAGTCGCGATGGCAGAGGCCCTAGGCCTCACGGCCACCGCCCCACACCCGCCCGTGGTGGTCTTGTGTGGGTCGGCAAGTGCCCTCACCCGCACCCAGTTAAACCGGCTACAAAGTGAACGTGACGCCTGGTTGATTAAAGCGCCCACATTGGCCGATTCCATTACCCCTGATAGTGCGGCATGTGCGCAAGTCTTGGGTCAACTCATTGATGATGCCTTGCCTGGTCAAGTTGTTGGCCTAGCAACTGCCTTTACCGCCGCCGACGTAAACCCCCTACCTCCTGGGGTTTCAGGTGAAGATGTGTGTACGAACTTGGCTACTGCCCTCCATATGGCCTTAGCTGATCGTCAAATCGGTGGATTGTATGTATCAGGCGGTGATGTCACTGCAGCCGTCTTTGAACAACTCGACACCACGGGCTTTGCCGTTCAAACCGCATTAGAACCCCTTTGCGTTGGAGGGCAATTGCTAGGTGGCCCACATACCGGCCTGGCCTGTGTCACCAAAGGCGGTTTAGTTGGGGACGGCGCGAGCCTCATTCGTGCCGTTGATTATTTACACACGCTCCAAACGAGATAGCAATTAAAGGAGTTTTTGATGACTGCACCAATCGCGCTGACCCTTGGCGATCCAGTAGGCGTCGGGCCAGAAATTGCGGTAAAAACCGCTGATCTTGTCCGCCCCACGAGCCCATATACGCCTGTTCTTGTTGGAGACATCGAAGCCGCAAAGCGCGGTGCGCAAGCTTGTGGCGTTACTACTCCGCTCATCAGTATCAGCCACCCTGGGCAAGCCGGCCATGTGGACGGCCTCGCTGTCTGGGATACCGGGGTATTGGGTACCGATCTCCCTGAATGGGGCAAGGTGGATGCCCGTGCTGGTAAGGCTGCCGTAACCGCTATCGAGTGGGCAACCAAAGCCGCAATGGATAAGGAAGTCACCGCCGTTGTCACAGCCCCTATTAATAAGGAAGCCATTTGGGCGAGTGGATCAACCCATCTCGGCCACACCGAGATGCTTAAAGAACTGACCGGTGCTGCCTGGTCAGACACCATGTTTGTGGTCCGCAACGGCCCAACCCATCTGCGTATTTTTTTCTCAACCCGCCACGTCGCACTCCGGGTTGCCCTCGAACAATTACGCGACCCAGAGCTCGTTTCTCAAGCGATAAACCGTGCCGTTGAAAGTCTCAAGGCCTTTGGGGTGGACCATCCTCGCCTCGGGGTTGCAGCCGTTAATCCACACGGTGGTGAGAACGGCAACTTTGGGGATGAAGAAATCATTAGCATTCGTCCGGCGTGTGAGGATGCCCGCAAACGGGGGCTGGATGTGCATGGCCCGATTCCGGCTGATTCAGTCTTCCACCAAGGGTTAGAAGGGCGCTTTGATGGGGTCCTCAGCCACTTCCATGACCAGGGCCATATTCCGGCTAAAACGGTGGATTTTAATGGCACGATCAGTGTGACGGTAGGGCTACCGATATTGCGTACCTCAGTTGACCACGGCACAGCATTTGATATTGCTGGAACAGGTGTGGCGAACCACTTGACCATGCAGAGTGCATTTGAGGCTGCGGTGGACTATGCCCCGTTCGTGCCCAAAATCCGCCAAGCCTATCTGTCATGACGATCCACCCAGGTTCGGTGCGTGCCAAAACGCAACGTCGCCATGACCGGATGCTTGAGCTGGTCAATCAAGACATTACCGATGTTGAAGCACTCGCGGTGGCCTTGGGTGTTTCGCCTTCAACCGTTCGTCGTGACTTAACGTTTCTCCAACAACGTGGGGCCATTGCACGAACCTATGGTGGGGCTATCGCGCTTATTCCTCGACTGGCCGAACCCACATTCACGGCATCGCTGGGCGTAGCAGTACAAGAAAAAGAGGCTATTGCCCAGCTCGCCATTGAACAGATTCGCCACGGGGATTCCCTCTTTATTGATGCCGGTACGACCTGTCTCGCATTGGCGAAATCCTTGATTGGCCTGGGTAGACGGCGTGTCGTGACACGCGGACTCGAAACCGCAGTGATCTTACGGAATGACCCTGATATTGAGGTCATCGTAGTTGGCGGTTATGTCCATCCTGCAAGCCATGGGGTGGTGGGGGCAATGGCCCTCCACACGTTAGAACGGGTCTACGTGGATATCGCCGTATTGGGTGCTGATGTTGTGGACCCCGAACTCGGGTTGGGTGAACCAACCTTAGAGGAAATCGCGGTAAAAGAACTGGCTGTCCGTCATTCCGCTCGTCAACTCTTGCTTGTTGACCACCACAAATTTGAGCCACACACAACCAATGCGTGGATGCCCCTTGATGGCCACTGCACCGTGATAACAGATCATCTCGTTCGGGAACACACCCTTTCAGAATGGCGCATGACCCACGAAGTTTTGCAAACTAAAAGCCCAGGCTCCCCACGAAAGGCGTGATGATGACGCATTTTGTTATTGCACCCGATAAGTTCAAGGGAACGTTAAGTGGTCAGGACTTTTGTACCATCGTTCAGGCCATCGTCGAAGATCAAGGGGGTAATGCGGTTGCGGTGCCACTGGCAGATGGGGGTGACGGCACCCTTGATGCCTTCGGTGGCCCAAACCGCTATACCGACGTGACTGGACCACAAGGTGAACGTGTTACCTGCCCGTGGCGTTTAGATGGAGACCATGCCATCATCGAGACTGCGTTATGCTCTGGACTCGTTCTTGCGGGGGGAACTGAAGCAAATGATGCGATGACTGCGACCAGTAAAGGGAGTGGCGAAATAATCGCAGAGGCAGTGAAGCAAGGCGCAAAAACTATTGTTGTCGGTATCGGCGGATCAGCTATGACCGACGGCGGTGAACCCGCGTTGCGAGCCATTCAAGCAGCCGGCGGCCCGTGGCCAGATGTTGACTTGCTCGTTGCCTGTGATGTGCAGACTCGCTTCGTTCAAGCGGCTGAAGTATTTGCACCCCAAAAAGGGGCCACTCCAGAACAGGTTGAGCTCCTCACCCAGAGGTTAGAGAAGATTCGACAGACTTATCGTGACGAATTTGGCCTCGATGTTCAAGACACTCCAGGCAGTGGGGCCGCAGGTGGTTTAGGCGGCGCGCTTCTTGCCCTCGGGGCACAGTTTCGACCGGGGATTGATTTAGTGGCCGAACAGCAGGGCTTCTATGACCACCTCAATACGGCTGATGTCGTCATCACGGGTGAGGGACGGCTGGATGCCACATCACTAGCTGGCAAAGTCGTCGGTTCCGTCATTGAGCACACCAGTGAGCCGGTCATTGTGATTGTTGGTCAAGCTGATGCTGATGTTGTGTTACCTGATCATGTCACGCTTGTTGATTTATCTGCCATACATGGGCTTGACCAGGCCATGCATGATCCGGCTGGGTGTATTCGGGCAACACTACCCGGCATACTCCAAACACTTTAATATCCAACCATTTCCAAGGATTTCCTATGGTAAGTGCACAAACTGTTTACGACGCACGCGTATCAGCCAATATGCCGACATTCGTTGTGCTGGATGATGACCCAACCGGTACGCAATCTGTTGCCGGGTTGCCTGTGATCACATATTGGGACCCAGACGATATGCGCTGGGCGTTGGGCACGGGTGCACCAGCAATTTATGTGATGACCAATACTCGCTCAATGACACCTGAAGATGCGGAGAAGGTGAACGCTGAGGTCGTACGGACTGCCAAGGTTGTTGCAGAAGAGCTTGATATGGCCGTTGCGTTTGTATCGCGGTCTGACTCAACCTTACGCGGCCATTTCCCGTTGGAACCAGATACCATCACCCAAATTGGTGGACCGGTGGACGGGGTTTTAGTTATCCCGGCATTCCCTGATGCTGGCCGTGTCACCGTTGATGGGGTGCACTTTTGCACTGATGCGAACGGTGAGCTGATTCCGGTTGGTGAGAGTGAATATGCCAAGGATCATTCGTTCGGGTATCACGCCTCTAACTTGTCCGAGTGGATCGAAGAAAAAACGAATGGCC
Source organism: Stomatohabitans albus (assembly GCF_036336025.1). Taxonomy (NCBI): domain Bacteria; kingdom Bacillati; phylum Actinomycetota; class Nitriliruptoria; order Stomatohabitantales; family Stomatohabitantaceae; genus Stomatohabitans; species Stomatohabitans albus. The sequence continues at coordinate 1,027,918 of NZ_JAYKKE010000001.1, read as the reverse complement.
GCGTACTGGCTCACGATGTCCTTCATATCACCGCGGCCGAACTTGATGACCGTGACGCAGTGGTGGAGAAGCTGGCCGGTGTTGCTGATGGCCAGTATGTTATTGCCGATATTCAGTCAGAAGAGGATTTACGGAAACTTGCTCTCGGGGTTATTGGGGCATACCAGGCCGGAAAAACCTTTATCCATCGTGTTGGCCCACCCTATGTGCGCGCCCTTATTGGGATGGATGAGCCAGAAATCATTACGAGTGAACAGATTGATGAACTCATTCCACATGGAGACACCCCGTACGGGCTTGTTGTGGTTGGTTCACATGTGCCAACGACAACCCGTCAGCTCAATGCGTTGACCGGATCTCTGCGGGCAGCAGTAGTTGAATTGGATGTGCCACAGCTACTGGAAAATGCTGAACCAGTGATCGCCGGTGCGGTTGAGGTGCTGGTTACGGCCTTGGATAGTTGCACGGCAGTTATCCATACAAGCCGCGACGTTATTGCCGGTAAAGACGAGGCAGAGAGTTTGGCCATTGCTCGAACAGTGAATGGGGCGTTAGTTGAAACGATTCGACGGGTCATTGAACGCAAACCTCCACGCTTTGTGATTGCAAAGGGTGGCATCACCAGTTCTGATGTGGCGAAGTTCAGTCTGCATATGCATCGCGCCATGGTGATCGGGCCGATGGAACCAGGGATTATCTCCGTATGGCTGGCTCAAGATGGACCAGGAACGGCCATTCCGTATGTGGTATTTGCTGGCAACGTGGGTTCTGAACAATCCCTTGCCAATGCAGTCAGTGTGTTATCAAAGGAGGCATAACAATGCGTATAGCGGTATTGGGGTTAGGAGCGATGGGCCTGCCAACAGGCACCCATCTCACCAAACTGGCTACCGTAGCAGGCTATGACATTGACCAAGAACGGTTAGCCCTGGCAGAAGCGGCAGGTATTGAACCAGCAACGAGTGCCCAAGAGGCGGCAACGGGTGCCGATGTGGTCTTGTTAGCTGTACGGAACAGCGCCCAACTTGATGACGCACTCTTTGGAGCCGATGGGGTTGTTTCAGTCCTTGCGGCTGGGGCCGTTGTGATTTTAACCTCGACGGTTGGCATGGCCGGTATTCAAGCGGTGGAACCACGCGTGCGTGATGCGGGATTGTTATTGGTGGATGCGCCGGTGTCCGGTGGTCCAACGCGTGCTGGTGACGGCACGTTACTGGTCACGGTTGGTGCCGATGATGCCGCTTGGGCTAAGGCCAAGCCCGTGCTCGATCATATGGCGGGAACGCTGGTTCGCGTTGGTGATACCCCTGGGGCCGGTCAGGCAATGAAGACGGTGAACCAGTTGTTATGTGGGGTACATATCGCGGCAGCCGGGGAAGCAATGGCCCTGGCGAACCGCTTAGGCCTCGACCCATCAGCGGCACTCGATGCGTTAATGGCGGGGGCGGCGAGTTCATGGATGCTCGGTGACCGTGGACCACGGGCGATTCAGGCACTCCACAGTGAAGAAGCTGAGGTGCGCAGTCGCCTGGACATCTTTGTGAAAGACATGGGTATTGTGACCGAAGCGGCTAAAGCGGTGGGTATAGCCACACCGGTAGCTGCCGCTGCTGAACAGTTGTATCTCCAGGGGCTTGCCCGTGGCATGGCCGCACAGGATGATTCCATTGTGGTACGGTTGATTGACCCCGACCCAAGCTGAGGAACACGTGGTGTTTTGGCCGGAGGCGCGACTGGAGGTGTGGAGTGCCACGGCCAGTACGCATGTGACCGCTATTGCATGATCGTGAGGAAATGATGGCCGTCTTGCGCCCGATAACCCGTGCTGATCAGGACCATTTGGAGGAGTTTCTCTACCAGGCCATCTTTGTGCCTGAAGGCATGCCCCTGCCTGATCGTTCCATTATTCATCATCCGGAGTTGTGGGGGTTTATCGAAGATTTTGGGGCCGATCAGCATGACCTTGGCCTTATAGCGGAAGTGGACGGGCAGCCGGTGGGTGCCGTTTGGACCAGAATCCGTGACCTCTATGGGTACCGTGATAACACCACACCGGTACTTGCTATTGCACTCCTTCCGGCCTATCGCCGCCAAGGTATTGGCACCCAACTGATGCAGGCCATGTTGCGTGTCCTCACCGATGCGGGGTACCGGCAAACATCATTGCACGTGGATAAGGCCAACTACGCGGTAAAGCTCTACCGCGCAATGGGTTACCACGTCGTTGAGGAAGACGAACATGCCTTAACCATGGTCCGAACGCTGTCGCATAGCTAATAGCCAACGGCTTACGCCACAGCAGATGCATGTGGCACTGAATCTCAAGGATTATTACGACCGCACCTTTTTGCTGACCTTGATTAGCGGCTCCTTGCTTTTGCCACAATAAGCAATGAATCAGCCTATAACGAGGTCATTCCCGATGGCGACGTACGGGTTGTTCCCTGTTCTTAAACACTAAGGTGTTATCGCAGGACCATAGCACCAGCCTGGTGAGAAGCTACACCGACAATCTGGAAACGTTTACCCGCATTTGAGGTTAGGAGCGATAACAAGAATCAGTGGTTCTAAGGAAGGGCAGTGGGTATGGCCTATTAGTCGACTTTTTGAACACCATATGCACGCAGATGTCGATACTACTATATGCTAACATAAACAAACATAGTCGGCTGTGCGAAGGCACCCCATCGTTATGCCAAGTATTCATTCTTCCTCCAACCATAAATTACACCTGGCTCCAATGACCATTACCACTGTAGACCATATTTACTCATATTTTATACTTTTGTTAATATATAAATTATTATAATTGGATATTTTTCGCCCACTCCTGTAGGAGCAGAACAAAACGAATTTTCTTCTCGAACAAATGAAAGACCCTATCGCATATAGAAAGAAAATCATGGAGACTAAGAATTTTATTACAGATGCAGGCAGCTCAATCGATCACGCAAAGGAGTGTCTGAATGAACTCTCTAACTCTATTAGTGGCTATGAAAATAGTTATCGAGAAGATCAGAATCTTAATTCCTTAAATAATAAAATAAATAAAATTAATGATTTATTAGATATCCTTGAAAAGCAATTCAAATTTGCTTGCTGTGAATATTCGATTTTAAACATCATGTATAAATTTTCAGGGGAGATATTTTTATATATTGATTGTATATTATTTTATGTTATATGTCAATCATTTACCAGATCATTTCATACTGCTAAATACATAATAATATTTATATTACTCTATTTGGTGATATACGCTTTACTATATGTCGTAATGTGCCAGATATTATTGTGCCTGATATTTAATAATTTAAAAGAGGCTATTGAAGTGCATGTATTGTCTGAAGTTTCGAAAATATATGTATCCAGTAAAAGAAGGGATAGAGATAGCAATGATTCTCTGCTCTACGCCTTATCAAAATACAAAAGCAATACACCGTTACAAGAATCAGAAATACTTAAGATTATTGATAGTATCGATAAAAAATACGATCAATCCATAGAGATTAATAATTTGTATTACGAAAAAGTATGCCATTTTCCAATCTTACTTAATAGTATTACCCTTATTGCCCTTATTTTAAAGTTCATTATTGATAGAATAAAAATGAATTTTATATCTTTTCAATAGTCTATCTGTAATTAATACTATTTATAACCCGCATTTAAATATTTATTAAAAGCAAGATCATTTTAGGGTTGAGTGGTCAATATTATTTTTTCATGAAAGGTAAAAAATGAAGAAAAAACCGAATAAAACCAAATCTAAAATATCAGCGTATCCCACTGGCTTTTTTTTGGTGGTTACGCCGATATTTATAGCGGCAGTAGCATCTCTACCTCTATCTATATTCGACATCTGGCTGCCTAATTTTAGATTAAATGGAGAATTCTATTTATCAAGAATCTATCCCTACCTTACTCACCCTACATCCACTGAAGAAATTACTCCTAGACCTATCAAACCGATTCCTGAAGGTGAACAAAAACCATATAGTGGCTGCCGACCAGGAGATACAACTACCTTACCAAATGGCGACTGGTACGGGTACGCTGATATCACAGATACCGAGATTAGTTTTGATTTAGTGTGCTACAACCACAATACAAAAGAAATTGAATCTAATAAATTAACGATTATTCGAAAATTCCCTAATTCGCAACCGCCCTTTGAAACTAAGAATCATTTATTTGTATATATTAAAGTAGAAAATGGTAATATTATTGACATGATGCAAGCCAACGAATAGAGTTTTATTGATTTCCATTAACTCTAGTACAATATTTCTTAATCCGATCCAAATTCGTAAGAATCAGCTAGTTCATAGTTGATTCATCTTACAGATCTGTGATTCTGATAGTAATTTTATAAGGCCACGCTATTGAAGGTCAACTCGAGCAAGGTCCCCTCATTGGCCGATCAGCAGCAAATGAGAAGAGTCTAACTATCTTATATTTTATTATTTATAATACATATCCTTTATAACTCTACAGGGAATATTTACTATAGGAATTAGATATCACAGGATCATATTATCCTACTCAGGATCATACTATCCTACTAATGCTTGTAATTATAATGAAGTATGCTTATTGCTATTTGCCGATACTGAGAATATTATCATTATTTCTTTAATTAAGATAAGATATAGTATGATTCCTTACTCGTCCAGAAACTATAGAAGTATATAAAAAGACGTAAACGAGCTCGTGCGTCAACAAGAAGAGTATCGATGATATACGAACCTCATTCAATTGATGTTGCTCTAAACAACTTAAATCCTCACATACCGACTATTGCAATTGATAGCCCACAGGTTGTATGCAAAACAGGCACTGTCCTTAACGGGCAGGCGTCACCTGCTTCTTGATCGCACGGGCTACCAAGTACTCGCACAGTCAGACGTTTCGCTGCGTTTATGAAGGTACCGCGCACTACGGTCAATTGGGGGCTGACACCTCAAGATGCCAGCCCCAGCGATTGTGGGTACTAAATCATCCCGAACTCATCGAGACACTTGAGATAATAAACAAATGCCGGATCATTAAGATCTCCCCTGCGCATCATTGAAGAGAACTCCTCCGGCGTACGATGATCCCGCTCTGGCATACCAATCATCGCGGTGAGCCGTCGCGTAAGCCGCTCACTCCAACCATGGAGTTTGAAGTTAACGACATACCCATCTTCTTCTTCTACAACAATGACGACGCGCTTACCCTCGTTATATTCGTCCTGAATATAAGAGAAAATAATATCGAGATCAGTTAACGGCTCATACCACTCTTCTTCACCCGGAATCGGACCCGTATCAATCAATCGGTCTCGTGCGGCCTCTTCTTTCATCTCATCAATCTCTTCTTGGGATAAGAAATGATGCTCATCATCAACGCAGTCAGACTCAACTGGATAATACTGCTTATCTTCAGCTTCTAACCGACGAAGAACCCCAGGATGAGTAATCGTAAATGCCGTTGTAATAAATTCCCAGCGAAGCTCATCATGATTGTTAAAGCCACAAGGTTCCATATATCTTAACGGAAGCTCATACGCCCGATATTCTTCAGCCAATAGTTCACTTAACGCTTCAAGAGTGACTTTGCTTATTTCAGCTTTTCTCCACAACTCAAGAAGTTTTTTATTTTCTTCATAACCCAAGACATTATCCCCCTGCCTTGCACGTTATAGCTACATTAGCATAGTAATATACACGCTGACCATACATCTATTTAGGTAGCAATAAAAATACCCATTTTATCCCTGTGGCAAATTAAGTCGGTTCACTCCCTAGACCTAATCTACCTTGAATAGTATCGGGTACTTGGACAATCCCACCGGTATCAACTTGCTTCAGTTTAATTTCTGCAACGTCACGCTATCACTCAAATCATAATAACTACCAATCTCTTCTTTCTTCCTATTTATTCGCTATTTATCATCACCAATAAAAACCACTGACATATTATTACAAATAACGTGTTGAATATGAGCGAATCATATAGGAATCGAAGGGATAACGAGAGATTAGTTCATGCCCTGTTGTACATTTGCCGGTTTATTGAGACTTACCCGCGCGCAATAAAGCCAAGCACGTCTTTAGCCTTGGCCAAGGTAGGGGCGGCGCGGCGTTCGGCTTCTTCGGCTCCGGCAACCAACATGCGGGTCAATTCAGCCTTGTCGGCAAGCAGCTCAGCGTGCCGCTGCCGAGCCGGAGCCAGGTAGGCATTCGTTGCTTCGGCGATGGCGGTCTTAAACGTGCCATAGCCTTGCCCGTTGTATTCACTGACAAGGTCATCAACACTACGCCCACTCATGGCACTGAAGAGGTCAAGCAGGTTAGTAACGCCCTCTTTCCCCTCCCCCGTGCGAATCTCACCGTCAGAGTCGGTCACGGCACGCTTAATCTTCTTCTCGGTAACCTTCTCCGTATCACTGAGCCAAATCACACCTGCATCGGTTTCAGAAGACTTACTCATCTTCTTACCCACGTTCTGCAAATCCATGATGCGCGCACCAGCTTTCGGCAACACCGCCTTAGGAATGGTGAACACCTCGCCATACCGACTATTAAAGCGCTGGGCAATGTCACGAGTTAATTCCAGATGCTGCACCTGGTCATCACCAACGGGCACTTCCTCTGCCTGATAGAGCAAAATATCAGCCGCCATCAAACTCGGGTAGACAAACAACCCAGCCCCTACATTCGCTTTTCCGGCACTCTTATCCTTGAACTGGGTCATGCGCCCCAGTTCTCCATACTGTGTTGAACAAGTCAACAACCAGCCCAACTCAGCATGGGCAGTGACATGACTCTGCACATAAATCGGGCCAACCGTTTGATCTAACCCTGCCGCAAACAACCAGGCCGCCATATTTAAGGTTTGTTCGCGCAAGGTCGCGGGGTCTTGGGGCACGGTGATCGCGTGTAAATCCACCACACAAAACAGGTGTTCCGGCTGCTGGTCAGCCGCCCATCGGCTTATCGCACCCATCCAGTTCCCAAGGTGCGGGGTACCGGTTGGTTGAATCCCACTAAATACACGCGTCATCGCTGCTTCCTTTTACGCTAAAACACTTTTACCAACATAAAACCGATAGAAACTCTTACATTTCCATCAGTTTCCACAACATTCCAATACTAGTTTTAAACCAAGAACCCTGGCTCAATCCCGGCTCCGGTGAGCTGAGATACTGCCGCCGCAAAGGTATTGGCCAGCAACATCGCCCGCGTCATAGGTCCCACACCACCGGGCACCGGTGTAATCCAGCCAGCAACTTCCTTTACCCGATCAAAATCAGCGTCACCATGGAGTTTGCCATCATCACCCCGCGTAATACCTACATCAATGACGGCTGCCCCCGGTTTCACCATGTCAGCCTTTAGTAATCCTGGTTTACCGGCAGCCATCACCACCACATCAGCACGGCGGGTGAACTCAGCCAACTTGTTACCGTGCCGGTGATAGTTCGTCACAATCATGTCTTGACCCAATCCGCCAAGAATCATCGTTGTTGGGCGTCCGACCAGCACGCTACGTCCAACAATCACCGCTTCTTTGCCATAGAGGGGCACCTTATACTCACGCAACAAGGCCAATACCCCCGTTGGTGTTGCCGGATAGAGTCCCGGCATTGAACGCATTAGTTGCCCTTGGTTATAGGGGTGCAATCCATCAACGTCCTTTGCGGGGTCGATGTGGAGTTGTGCCTCATCTGAGTCCAAATGCTTGGGTAATGGCATTTGCACAATAATTCCGTGCACGTCAGGGTTGGCGTTCAGTTCATCAATGTGAGCGTGTAATTCTTCTTGAGTTGTTTCTGCTGGCAACTTCAACCCGTGGTTTATCATCCCTACGGATTCACAATCGCGTTCTTTGGCTCGCACGTACACCTGTGAAGCTGGGTCATCGCCGACCAAAATGGCTGCTAACCCAATCGGCCGCCCAAGGGCTGCAACGTCGCGGCGTACATCCGCTTTGATCTTGTTAGCAACGGCAGTTCCGTCCATAATGATCGCACTCATAGCAAACCAGCTTCGCCGTATTACCCCGATTCTGCTAATCAATTTCTAGAATTACGGATTCAATCAGGCCGATTTTCCTTGACCACTATGGCCAAGGGGTACTGCACAATCCTTGCGAGAACGACAGTTAAAGACCAGAAGAACTGGTGCCGCATCATGACACTCCCATGCCGCAGCCGTTGCCAGCCCTGGTTCATACCCAACCTTGGCATATGGGGAGATAGCCAGGCCAATCGAAATGCCGAAACTGGTACTACGCCACCAACCCGAAGGAGATATATAAAGGTCGGTCTGTGGCCCCTTCTGGCCCCGAAAAGGTACACAGACCGACCTTTACACCTGGCTACCAGCGGAAAATCCAGCGTGGCAGACCACCGATGAACTGGAAGGGCAGATTGATGAGTGCCGCAATGAAGTGGATTGGTCCAATTGCGCGTCCCATAGACCGGATAACAAGCACCCCAATCCATACCCCAACGGCAAAGATAACCCAGAACCAATCGGGTATGGAGGCTGTACCAAGAAATGCAACGAAGTCGTTATTGACGAGTTTCGCAATAGGGCCTGGCAGCCAGTTGTTTACCCATCCAACGAATCCCCCGCCGAGCGGATCGGCTGTTTTGGTATAGGCAGCAATCGCGGTGAACGCAGCCCACACCGTCAACCAGCCAGAAGCCACATCGGTAACCCACCCGTGTCGGTGCGTTCCAGAGGTATCGCCGAGTGCCGCACCCCACGCATACGTGGGCAGCAGCAACCCTAAGAGGGGACGACGATTAAACAGATGTAAGGCGACATGCCCAATGCCAACCCCTCCGAGAATCGTTACGAATTGTTCACCGGTGATCCCGATTTCAGGGTCTGCCATTCCGTACCAGCCAACCGCGAGAGCCATAAGCACTACAAAGAGTGCTAAGACTGGCCAGGCACGCAATGGTGCCCTGTACTCATACCCAAGGGGTGAAACTCGTGAAGCACCTTCCCAGTCACTCCCTGAGCTGGCAGCCACCTCAATTGGACGGCGCGCGGGGATACGACCTTGACGATCACCGCGGTGCTGCACATCGTAGAGAGATGACCGTTCTTGACGCACCGGCATGGGCGGTTGACGCATTTGAGTACGTGACGGTTCAGCCCCACCAGACCGAGGCCGCACGGCAGAGCGCTGGGCGACAGTCGTTGCGGCGCCAGGACGTTCCGGCGGTACCAGCGTGCCGCGTCCAATGATGGTTGACCCTTCTGGCACTGGCCGAGCTCGACGCGGCAGTATCTTGCCACTCACCACTTCGGCACAGGTTTCAGGTCGCTTATTGGGATTGATATGCAGACCAGCTACGACCCCGGCAGGAAGCCCAGAATTAATCGGTGCATCTACGAGCTTGCGCAGTTGCGTACCCCGCAGCCCAGTAAGCAGCGCTGCTGCAGTGGCAGCAAAGGAGTACACATCAACGTTGGTGCCAAATACCCCACTGGCCACTTCGGGTGCCACATAGGCTGGTGTCCCCACACGAGTCAAATCTCGTGTATCAACACCACGCAAGGTAGACGGATCTACGAGTACGAGCCCGCGATCAGTCGCAATCAGGTTCCCAGGCTTCACATCACGATGAACAAGGGGTACCCCGTCGCTCCAAGTGCCCTCATGTAATAAGTCAAGAGCCTCACCAACGCCGGCTAGGTGCTCAAGGGCTTGTGGGTCTGGTGGAGCATGTTGCAAACTGGTGCCCGATACGAGCTCCATTTCAACAAACCCCCAGTCCTTTAAATCCCCTCCGGTAAAGCGCCCTCCACGCGTTACGGTCACCATCGCAGGGTGATTGATTCGGACGAGCCAACGGCCACGGTCGCGTACTTCTTCAGCGCTCGGCAATACTTCTGGCAGCACAAGTTTCATGGCACACGGGCTCCCATCGAGACGGGTTGCCTCCCAAACTTGCCCTTCGCCACCGCTACCCAGCAAGCGCACGAGTCGGCAGTCAGCGACAAGCTGACCAGCCTGAATATCAACCGTAGCCATAGATCTCAATGCCGGAAATGGCGTCGTCCGGTAAAGACCATCGGGACACCGGCCTTGTTACAAGCCGCGATCACTTCCTCATCACGTACACTGCCACCTGGTTGCACGACAGCGGTCACCCCCGCTGCGATTGCCGCTTCAACCCCATCAGCGAAGGGGAAGAACGCGTCTGAAGCCAAGACTGAACCACTTGCCCGACCATTCGATTTGGTTACTGCGATATTGACGCTATCAACACGACTCATCTGGCCAGCACCCACACCAACAACCGCGTGGTCCTTTGCCAAGACAATCGCATTGGACTTCACGTGTTTACAAACTTGCCAGGCAAATACCAAATCATCGAGGTTGGCTGGCTGGGTATCGGTCACACATTCCCACTGCGCCACATTAGATTCTGGATTGTCGGCCCCTTGGAGCAAAAAGCCACCAACAATGGAGCGGATAACGACGTCATTAGCGGGCCGATCGGGATCAGAAACGTTCAGAATACGAAGATTCTTTTTAGTTCCAAGCATGTCCAAGGCTTCGGGCGTATATCCAGGTGCCACTACAACTTCAGTAAAGACCTCAACAATCTGTTGAGCAGTTGCCGCATCTATCTGCCGGTTTGCCGCCACAATCCCACCAAACGCACTGACCGGATCGCCGGCTAGGGCACGCGGATACGCCTCCGCTAACGAGCTAGCCACTGCTGCCCCAGCAGGATTCATATGTTTAATGATGGCAATAGCGGGATCGGTGAAGTCATTGACGAGTTGGAATGCCGCGTCTGTATCAACGAGGTTGTTATAACTCAGTTCCTTACCACCCAACACTTCAACCGTGCCAAGCCCCCACGCCGGATCGCCCACATACCAGGCAGCCTCTTGATGCGGGTTCTCGCCGTAGCGCAAGGTTGCCCGACGGGTGGCGTGTATCTCCAAGGTTTCAGGAAATGGTCCGTCAGCGTTGTGTTTACAACAACCGCACCCACCGCCAGCTGCCTGCCCACCAGTCGATTTACCGCTGCCTTCAGATTCTCCAGCCCAGCCAGTTGCTTCTTGTTGGGCAAACCACCCTGCCACGACTCGGTCGTAGTCAGCCGTGTGTGCAAATGCAATCCCTGCAAGGCGTCGGCGTGTTTCTAGGGTCGTGCCGCCCGTCGATTCAATCTCGCTAAGCACCCCGTCATATTCGGCTGGTGTCGTCACGACGGTCACGTGGGCGTGATTTTTGGCTGCAGAACGAACCATCGTCGGCCCACCAATGTCAATCATCTCAATGCAAGCGGCTGGCGTATTTGCCGGGTCCGCGATCGTATCTGCAAAGGGATACAGGTTGACCACCACCAGATCAATCGCGCTCATTCCGTGCTCGTCCATAGCATCGACATGTGCCTGTTTGGCTCGGTCAGCCAAAATGGCACCATGGACCATGGGGTGAAGGGTTTTAACCCGTCCATCCATCATTTCTGGGAATCCAGTGATTTGGTCAACTGGCGTAACGGGAATACCGGCATTAGCGATGTGCTGGGCTGTTGAGCCAGTGCTAATGAGTTCCACGCCTGCTGAATGAAGACGTTGGGCAAGGTCAACTAGCCCGGTTTTATCGAACACACTGATGAGGGCGCGAGCAATCTGAGTCATACGCTCAGATTAGGCGAATTACTCGGCTTCGACCGCTATCCGTTGTGATGGCATATGCCCCATTACACCAATCTTTAATCACTGTTGGGTAAAGACGGTGTTCTTCTTGCTGAATCCTTGCCTGCAACGTTGACGGGGTATCGTCGGAAAGCACGGGTACTGCAGCTTGTTCAATAATTGGCCCCGTATCGACCCCAGCATCAACAAGATGCACGGTACAGCCGGTCATTTTGACCCCATACGCCAGGGCGTCACGAGCTCCATGCGCCCCGGGGAACGACGGCAGTAATGCCGGATGGATATTTATCGTGATGAATCGGGAAACAAAGGCGGGAGCCAAGATACGCATAAAGCCGGCAAGCACAACAAGGTCCGGATTAAGCTCTTCGACCGTTTCAATTAATCCCTCATTCCATGCGTCTCGCGTCGCAAACTCACCCATGGGTACTACGCGTGTGGGGACATTCGCGTCCTGCGCTCTTTTAAGCGCCTTGGCGTTGGGGTTGTCGCTAACCAGACCAATGATTTGTCCAGGAGTAAGGTCAGCGTCAAGTAGCGCTTGGAAATTTGTTCCTGACCCGCTCGCCAAACACACGATACGCACTTGTCTATCCATGTCCAAAGGGTAAATCCTTTCACCGATACGATGCACGCAGTAGAACATGATGCTGCCAACGTTGATGCCTCGGGCAGTCAGATACAGTCATGCCTGGTCGGAGATGGAACTTTTAAAAGCTGGCCAGTCACAGGAGTAGGCTTGACAGTCCCTGTTGATGCAAAGGAGCAGAAATGTCTACTGACCGTGTGTTAGGGCCTGATGATTTCAAGGTTGCCGACTTGAGTTTGGCTGCGTGGGGCCGCCATGAAATTACGCTGGCTGAAAATGAAATGCCTGGCCTGATGGCGATTCGTGACGAGTTTCGTGCGTCACAGCCGTTAAAGGGCGCACGTATCGGGGGCAGTCTGCACATGACTATCCAAACGGCAGTGCTCATTGAAACCCTTGTCGATCTCGGTGCCGATGTGCGCTGGTGTTCATGCAATATCTATTCCACCCAAGATCACGCCGCTGCTGCGATAGCCGTTGGCCCCAACGGGACCCCTGAAGAACCTCGCGGTGTACCCGTTTTTGCCTGGAAAGGTGAAACACTCGAAGAGTACTGGTGGGCTACTCAACGCATGCTGGATTTCGGTGAAGAACACCCCATCAACATGATTCTCGATGACGGCGGCGATGCCACCATGCTTGTGCATGACGGCGCATCCTTTGAACACGCTGGCGGCGTGCGCGATGACCGCCCTGATGACAGCGATGAATACAAGGTTGTCCTCCAGGCGCTACGCGATCAATTCGCCAAAGACAATATGTATTTCACTCGTCTCGCCAAGGGCATCAAGGGTGTCACCGAGGAAACGACCACCGGTGTGCACCGACTCATTCACCTTGCCGAACGTGGTGAACTGCTCTTTCCTGCGATGAATGTGAATGACGCGGTAACGAAGTCCAAGTTCGACAATAAATACGGTTGCCGCCACTCACTCATCGATGGCTTCAACCGTGCAACTGATGTGCTCATCGGTGGCAAAACCGCGCTGGTCTGCGGCTATGGCGATGTAGGCAAGGGGTGTGCCGAAAGTCTGCGCGGTCAGGGTGCGCATGTGATGGTCACCGAAGTTGATCCGATTTGTGCACTCCAAGCCGCTATGGATGGCTTCCCCGTTCGCCAGATTGAAGATGTGGTAGGTGAGGTTGATCTATTTGTGACCACCACCGGCAATAAAGACATCATTCGTCTTGAACACATGAAAGCGATGAAGCACCTGGCGATTGTGTCCAATATTGGCCACTTTGATAACGAGATTCAGGTTGCGGCATTAGAGCATGATCCTGACATTGAGTTTGTTGAAGTAAAGCCACAAGTTGATGAAGTGAAGTTCCCTGATGGCCACTCAATTATCTTGTTAAGCCGTGGTCGCCTCATGAACTTAGGGAATGCCACCGGACACCCAAGCTTTGTGATGAGTAATTCCTTCGCCAATCAAACGTTGGCTCAGATTGAATTATTCACCAAACCAGACCAGTACCCCGTTGGTGTGTACGTCCTTCCAAAGATTTTGGATGAAAAGGTTGCACGGTTACACCTCGATGCCTTGGGTGCCAAGTTAACAACCTTGACCCAAGAACAGGCTGACTACATCGGGGTCACGGTAGATGGCCCGTATAAGCCAGATAGTTACCGCTACTAATCAGGTATTCCGTGGCTGCCCTGGCTGGGTCAGGGCAGCCATTAGCTTGATGACCAATCGTTGTATTGCATATTCAACCGTTTAGGTGCCGACCAAACACCTATACAACCTGAAGTTTTTTCATCACCCCTTGTAGTGACTTGCTATGGGGCACTGATTATTTCCTCATCGTAAATGCCTGTTGTATAGGCATTTTTATCGCTCAAATACGGGAGCTTCCCCTACCGGGTATATGTCGTCATTCGGCGTCTGTGTCAACATGGCCGAATGGAAGCGACATCTGGCCAGAATGGTTCTCCGGTGAAACCCAGCGAAACGATTTACGCAACGCTAGTGAGTTCTGTACCTGCACCGGTTATTGCCACAACAGCCTGGGGCCTTGCCACCATCATCATTGTCTATGCAGCCCGCCTTATTGGTGAGATGCTCGGCGAAACACAACTTATCCTGATCCCCATGGGTATTGCCATTTTGTTGGCGATGCTGCTGTACCCCTTGGTGGACTGGCTGGATACTCACCTACCAAAGATTCCGCGTATGGTGCATGCCCTTATTGTGGTGATTGGATTTATTGGTGCCACCGTCTGGGTGTTTTATTTTGCTGGTGGTGAGTTGATCGAATCAGGTCAGCATTTCCGATCATTCTTAGATCAGTCGACCCAGATTATTTATGAATGGACAGACCAGTTGCCCATCGAGATCAATAGCGACCTTCTCCCCCAATTCCAAAAAGAAGCAAGCTCTTGGCTTCAATCAAATTGGCGCGGTCTGTCCAATAACGTTGTGGCTATCGGGTCAAACGTCGCCACGATGGTTGCCGGAACACTCCTTGTCATTATTGGCCTGCTGTTTTTCCTTGCCGATGGCAAACGTATCTGGCGCTGGGTAGTTCGCCTCCTACCGAAACAAGCTGAGGAACCGACCTACCAAGCGTTCCGTCGTGGCGCAAAAACGCTGAGTTCCTATGTGCAATCGCTGCTCTTAGTGGCAGCCTTCGACGCCTTTTTCATCGGCCTTGGCGCGTTCTTCCTCGGCCTTCCGCTGGTCGTCCCCATCACCATTTTGGTTTTTATCGGTGCCTTCATCCCCATCCTCGGCGCAACCTTAACCGGTATGATCGCAGTCCTTATCGCGCTCGCAGTGAAGGGTGTCACAGGGGCATTGATCATGGTGGCAGTCGTGCTGGCCACCCAACAACTCGAAGGTAACATTCTGCAGCCGTTGCTATTGGGCAGTGCGGTAAGCATCCACCCACTAGCCGTGCTACTGGTTATCACCTTTGCAACGGCTCAATTCGGTATCGCAGGGGCACTATTTGCAGTTCCAATTGCTGCACTAGTGAACTCTGTCATGCGGTATTACTTGGGTGACGACCCCTTCCCAGAATTGGCTGAAGACCGCACCAAAACGTTAAACGCACCAATAACAAACGCATAACCGCACGGTCTTTTTATCCTGCTCAAGCGATACACCTCATAAACCAGGCCACTCTTCTCGGCCTGGTTTATTCTTACCTCCTTAGGCCATGCATTTGAGTGGCACATAATCAACCCAAAGAAAGGTCAGTCATGGCGGCACCTTCAGCGAGTACTCAGCATTCAGAACGCCTGCTACGAACAATTCTCAGAATTGTGCCAGGACCCGCGCTTTTTACTGCCTTGTGGTGTTTTGTCATCATTCTGGCCTTAAACGCGTTACAACTCCTTGGTGCAGTAGCGAGCAAAATTACGTTAGTCATCATCCCGTTGGCGCTGGCGGTGTTGCTCTCGATGCTGCTGAATCCTGTCGTTGATCTCATTCAACGGTGGATCCCTAAACTGCCTCGGGGCATCTCAGCGATTGTTGTTGTTATTGCCTTTTTTGGTATCGCCTTGACTGCTGTCTCCATCGCAATCACCGAGCTAATTGGGTCAGCGCAAAACCTGAGTGGGTTTGTTGACCAATCCATTCAAGTCCTATCTGAATGGTTGAAAAATACCCCACTCAATATCAATAGTGATTTCCTTGGCGAAATTCAAATGAAAGCAACAGAGTGGATTCAGTCGAATTGGCAATCCATAACGAACAATGCCGTTGCGCTTGGGTCTAACGTTGCCGCAATGGGTACAAGCACGTTGCTGCTTATCCTTGGCCTCATTTATTTCTTGGCAGATGGAAAAAAGATTTGGCGCTGGGTCGTCAAATTGCTACCTAAATTTGCAGAGGAACCGACCTACCAGGCGTTCCGCCGTGGAGCAAAGTCGTTGGGATCATATGTACGTACGATGCTCCTCGTAGCTTGTTTTGACGCCACGATCATCGGGCTAGCCTCGTTCTTCCTCGGGGTTCCACTACTCATTCCAATTGTCATCTTGATTTTCTTAGGGGTCTTCATTCCCCTTGTTGGCCCTGTTATCACCGGCCTTGTAGTGATTTTGGTTGCCCTTGCAGGGAAAGGCGTCAGCACTGCGGTTCTTTTGGCCATCATTGTGTTTGCGACACAGCAGATCGATGCCAATGTTTTACAGCCATTGTTGTTGGGGAATGCCGTTAATATTCACCCACTCGCCGTGTTGATAGCGATCACGGTTGGGTCCAGTGTCTTTGGGCTCATCGGCATGGTTTTTGCAGTTCCGGTCGTCGCACTCATTAACACGGTGATGCGCTATTACATCGGCCAAGACCCCTTCCCTGAACTCGGTGAAGACATCACTCTTGAGGGCGTAACGTCAAGTAACAACGACAACGACTTACCTGAACCGCAATCGGATATTAAATAGCAGGTAATAGGTTTAAACGATAGTTACGTTCTAAAACTATTACCTGAATGTTCACTTCTTATGTACCTATGGTGTCCTTATCCGACTCATCGAGGTGCATAAGGAGGTGAAAAGATGCACATTCATCTAATTCCTGCATTTGTCATTACGGTTGTTGCGGGCTTGATTCCGCTGTCATTATTCGGCAACCAGAATCCTCATCCTTCGACAACCCCGAGCGACACAACACCCCCCGTTGTCGTAGGCAAATCCACCATTCCCGATGATGTTCTCCAAGTTATTGACTCAGAAGTAATTCTCGAAAATAGTACTTGGACCATCAGCGACGACCATGTGGGTTCACTCAATACTCCCGGTACAGCAATCGAGTTTGATTCAACCACTGGCAAGGCGTACGTCAGTCGTCTTTCTGGTGAAGGGTGGCCGGATCAATCAACTAGACGCGAACTACCGGCAGCACATGAGGTGCATTCATCAGATTGATTTGGTTATCACTTCAATACAGGTGCCAGCAAGACACGTTCCCATGATCACGGCGCTACCTATGGTCACGTAGATACATGACTGCAAATGCCGCATAACCTGTTCATTCATTGGAAACATGCCTGCTGGTTATCCAACAGCCTATGGTTGGGAATCATTATGTGCCCAATCGTAGGCTGTGCCTGTGAGATTCAACACCTACGACGAACCGGCTGCACGTTCTGACGGTGCGGCCTGTTGGCGTGCTTGACCTTGGTTTTGTTGAAGCCGAACTTCAAATGCCGGTGTGATACCACCAAATGCCATGCCTTTCCACCGTCCAAACCGTGTATCGAGGTCGATACCGGCGTCGTGTTCAATTTCTTCGGATAACGTGATCCAGTTTTGGGCTTGGATGGCTTTTCGGGCCTGGTCAACGAGCTCATCGTGAGCCTGTTCAAATGTGGGCACTGCCTCAACCTTGATGATGTGCCACCCATCGGAGCCTTGAAACGGGCCGCCGAGTTTGCCTACATCAGTACCAGTTACCGCGTCATCAAAGGCTTTATCAATCATTCCCTGTTGGTAAGGCCCGATCAGCCCACCTTTCTTGGCGGTAAATGGGTCTTTCGAGAGTTCTTGGGCCACCGTGGCAAAATCCTCACCGTCTACCAGGCGTTTCATTGCGGCATCGGCTTCTTCGACTGTGGGGAACTGCATATGACGAATAATTTTCCCAGACTTGTATTTCTCGTCATAGAGCGGTTTGAGTTGTTCTTGAACAACCGCATCATCAATGGGATACCGCGCATCAGTGAGCCGTTCAGCTTCCATCGGGAATCGCAGCTGCTGTAACATGCCCGCCTCAGTTAAATCAAACTGTGCTAACGCCGCTTGATAGGTGGCATCATCCTTAAAGTTCTCACTGATAAACTCATCAAGTTTTGTTCGTAATTCCTCATCGGTTACCCCAACTTGGGCCTCGGCTACGGCTTGGGCAATCAAGTCAGCACTGATAACTGAACTAAGTGTTGCAGACAGATTTGTGGCCAGAGAAGGGTCAGCTGTGCCGGGGTCGGCGAGCGCGTCAAGTAAGCGTTGCGTCGCAAAAGGTTTCAACATGTCTTGAACAGCTTTTCGTGTATGAGACGCACCGTTTGCGGTCCAAACCGTTTCGTCCTCACCAACGGGCGTTGGAACAAAACTGTCAGCTTGGGCTTGTTCGTTGAGCTGCTCTGGGGAACTAGAAAATAACCCCGGTACAAAAGCAAGTCCGGCAGTTGCCATCGACACAATAAGGAGGCCAACCACAAGTACCTTCGCGTTACTCATGCGTTGCATTGTGCCCGAAGGGCGTTTGGTGTCCGCTGATGAAGAATCGGTCATGACGGCAATGTACCTGTCAGCGCCATATTTACCTTGTGCTATCTGTCCTCTTTACCCTATAAACGCCATGACGAGACGTTGTTGATAACCAACGATAAACCGCCGAACAGCATGCTCGGCGGTTTATTGGCGTCAGGTTATTGGTGTCAGGTCTGACGGATTAGATCATGCCTAATTCACGAACGGTATCACGTTCTTCGGCAAGTTCTTGTGCGGTTGCGTCCATCTTTGAACGGCAGAAATCATTGATTTCAAGGCCCTGTACGATTTCAGCTTTGCCATTCTTCACACGGATTGGGAAGGAATAGAAGAGTCCTTCGGGGATACCGTAGGAGCCATCTGAAATGACCGACATGGAGGTCCAAGAATCTTCTGGGGTACCAAGCCACCAGGTGTACATGTGGTCAATCGCACCGTTTGCGGCGGATGCGGCAGAGGATGCCCCACGAGCATCGATGATGGCGGCACCGCGCTTTTGAACGGTGGGAATGAAGGTATTTTCGTACCAGTCCTGGTCGCCAATAGCTTCAAAAGCGTTCTTGCCATCCACTTCACAGTGGAACAAGTCAGGGAACTGAGTTGAGGAGTGGTTACCCCAAATAGTCATGTTCTTAACGTCGTTAACGGTCTTGCCAAGCTTTTGAGCAACCTGAGCCATCGCACGGTTGTGGTCAAGACGGGTCATCGCATGGAACTGTTCATCGGGAATAGCTGGGGCGTGGTTGCATGCGATAAGGGCATTCGTGTTAGCCGGGTTGCCAACAACGAGCACCTTGACTGTTGGCTTCGCATTGTCGTTGAGGGCCTTGCCCTGAACACTAAAGATTTGGGCATTTGCTTCCAACAAGTCGGCACGCTCCATGCCGGGGCCACGTGGGCGAGAGCCAACCAGGAAGGCAGCGTCAATGTCCTTGAATGCCGCATTGGGATCATCAAAAGCCTCGACACCAGCAAGCAATGGGAAGGCACAGTCTTCGAGCTCCATGATGACGCCCTTGACCTTCTCCAAAACCTGTGGGATTTCAAGCAGATGCAAAATGACGGGCTGGTCGTCGCCAAAGGCTTGGCCCGACGCGACGCGGAAGCACAGGGCATAGCCGATCTGGCCGGCAGCGCCGGTAATTGCAACGCGGATAGGTTCTTTCATGCTCACTCCCTTGTGAGGTAGTTCATTGTGTTGTAAGGCATTCGCCTGATGTGTTGTAGCCTAAGCCCGCTGGCTGGCTAGGACCAAGTCATAGGGCGGTCAAGAAGTCCCACCTTTCAATGGCCCACTGATTGGGTGAATATCGACCTTTTAACATCTACTAACGCAAACTCCTCTGATTGTATTATATACTACTTTGCCATAAAACCCCTTTAATATATTCCATAACAACAATCTTAATTTAAACTAAACATTATTTATTTTGCTAGCAGTTCTTTTACTAGTTATTATGCTAGTTATCACTGAAATGATAATTGTCCCAATAACCTGTGAAAAAAATTCAACCCATCCCCCAGCAAGAAACGACCTCCATTTTCTAATAATTGGATTAGAGACATCAAAAGAGTCGACCTCAAAACTCTCTATCCTACCTTCAATAGATGCCTCAACAGGCGCCTCAATATCATTTCCTGAAACCTTGGTATGGATTGATACTAGATTTTTATCTATACTCTTAATATCTATATCTGAATGTATAAAACTCTCTTCAATATCACCCATAATAGACCTAAGAGAGAATAAAGAATCGGAAGCTGATTTGCCTTCAATCCTATCAGCACTGCCCACAATCTCTCCTCCATTTCTAGAATTTATTGAGCCAGAAAATCCTCCTGTCTGTAGTCTGTGTATATCAGCCCCACCACCTACATCCCTCGCATTATTAGCGTACTTTATTGCAATTTTATATCTAAGACTAGGTTTAGCATATATATCTATGGCCCTGCCATCAATCCTGAACTCAAAATTATTATCAGGTTCGATTTCAATAATCGCAGTATCGTCAACATTCGGACAACTCATATACACATCAAAAGAAGCGAAACCCTCTGCTTCCATGCTATAGAATATGGAATGATAACCAGTCTCAGAATTATTCTGATCTCCTTTTATACTAATTTTCCCATTAAAATCAGTATTTTTTGTTTTAATTTGGAAACCATCATTTATATTATCCAAATCCTGGCCATATGTCGTTAAGGTACCATCCCTAGAACTCAGACATCCTAAAAATGAAATATGATCAAGTTCCAGCCAGCCGTCACTACCACCCGACTTTGGTGAATATTTAATATCCAGCTTCGAACCTTCCCAATCAGACTCTAGTTCTGAATAATTCTTGAATATAGCATCATCTTGATCAACAAAAATAGCTACAGGAGATAGTATATGGAAATAACTTTCTTTTCTCATACGAATAGTATCTACTAGTAGATCCGTCTTTCCCCTAAATCCATCAAGATCGAGAGTCTTAAATTTCCCAGAAATATTCACCCCTTTATTTGCAATCCCACATCCATTCAGAATAACACCAGATACTAGCACAATCCATAATAGCAATAATACAACTACTATCTTACGCATAAGAATTCCTCCACAAATTAACTGTGACGATGAGGACTTTAATTACCATATTCAGCGGCGGTGAGGTTCGCAAGCGCTAAGGAGAGGCGTTTTTTGCCTGCCTTGTCGAACTTGACGATAATTTCGTCCTGTTTACCGTCGGGCAAGTCAAGGACTACACCACGGCCAAAGTGGGCGTGGGTGACGATCTCACCAACTACAAAGGTGGGGGTTTCAGCTACCCGTTTGCGTGCGGCAGCAAGACGGTTCTTGATTTGTTTCGGTCGTCCCACGGTTGTGGATCCATCAACCAGGTTGTCGGGCACTTCTCGTAGGAATCGGCTGGGGGTGTTGAGGGTGGCGCGCCCATATAGCGTGCGCTGTTTTGCGCGGGTAAGGAACAGGCGCTGCTCTGCTCGCGTGATCGCCACATAGGCGAGGCGGCGTTCTTCTTGGAGGCCTTCGGGGGTACCCAAACTCATTTCGTGGGGGAAGATGCCTTCTTCGAGACCGGCAACAAAAACCACCGGATATTCCAAGCCCTTGGCGTTGTGAATGGTCATCAGCGTGATGCGTTCACTGGCGTCACCGAGGTGGTCTTGTTCGCCTAAAAGGCTGACCCGTTCGAGGTAGGCGGCAAGGCCGTTTGTGTCGTCGTCGATATCGATGTCGTGGGTGGCAAAATCTTCTGCCCCTTGGACGAGTTCGTTCAGGTTTTCGAGTTTGGCGAGTGCTTCGGGGGTGTCTTGTTCCACATAGAACTCTCGGATACCACTGATGGTGATGACCTCATTAACGAGGGACGCTAATTCCAGGTCTGGCTGGCCAAGCAGGGTTTGAAGGTCGTCAATGGTAGAAAGAAAGGCCTTGACGGCAGCCACGGCCCGTGCGCCCAGCCCATTCACCTGGTCAACGTGCCGGCAGGCCTCTAAAAGGGGCATCTGGTGTTGGGCGGCGTAATTGGCAAGGAGTTCAACCGTTTTGTCACCAATGCCACGCCGCGGGGTGTTGATTACTCGTTCAACTGCCACGTCGTTGGCGGGGTTCACGATCAGCGTGAGGTAGGCCACCGTGTCTTTCACTTCGGCACGGTCATAAAAGCGTGTGGCGCCAAGGATTTGATAGGCCTGGCCGTCACCGAGCAAGGCTTCTTCAAGGGATCGGCTTTGGGCGTTGGTCCGGTAGAGCACCACGCAGTCAGCGCGTTTGTAATTGCCGGTGCTGGTGAGTTGGTTGACCTGGTCAACGATGTAGCGTGCTTCTCCCCCATCATCTTCGGCGTGATGAACGACGATCTTTGCGCCGTCACCGACGTCGGTCCATAAGTTCTTTTCAAGCCGGTCTTTGTTATTGGAAATAACTGCGTTGGCAGCGTCAAGGATGCGTTGGGTTGAGCGGTAATTCCGGTCTAACACAATGGTGGTGACTGACGGAAAATCCTTTTCGAAGTTCAACATGTTTCGGATGTCAGCCCCACGGAACCCATAGATGGACTGGTCCGTATCGCCCACCACGCATACGTTGCCGTCTGGGGCGCCGAGGAGTTTAATCAGTTCGTATTGGGCAAGGTTGGTGTCTTGCCATTCGTCTACCAAGATGTGCTGGAACTGTTCGCGGTAGTAGTCACGAACATCGTCGAAAAGTTCAAAAATGTTGACGGTTTTATAGAGCAAATCGTCAAAGTCCATGGCGTTGGCTAACACCATGCGTTCTTCATAGGTGCGGTAGACGTCTGCAGCTATTTTTTCTTGCAGGCTCTGGGCTTGTTCACCATAGGTTTCGTAGTCAATGAGCTCGTTTTTGGCTGCGCTAATCATCTGCGCCAACATGCGCGGGGTTTGACGTTTGGTGTCTAC
The DNA here is from genome assembly GCF_036336025.1 of Stomatohabitans albus. Classification (NCBI taxonomy): domain Bacteria; kingdom Bacillati; phylum Actinomycetota; class Nitriliruptoria; order Stomatohabitantales; family Stomatohabitantaceae; genus Stomatohabitans; species Stomatohabitans albus. The sequence goes on along the minus strand of NZ_JAYKKE010000001.1, from coordinate 1,004,991 downwards.
TTGGTTGGCTTCGGCGCACCGTTTAATCATCTGACGGGTGTCGCCCGTGTCATGAATCGTGAACTGTTTGTTGTATCCCAGCCGGTGTGCTTCTTTTCGCAAGATACGGGCACAGGCAGCGTGGAAGGTTTGGACCCACATCCCGCCCCAGCGTTGGGTTTGGATCACACCTGCGGTGTCACGGGTGATACCAACCAGATTGTCACCAACCAGGCGGCCCACCCGGTCTTTCATTTCTTGGGCGGCTTTGTTGGTAAACGTGATGGCCAAGATGGATTGCGGGTGGGCCCCGTCAGCAATGAGGCGGGCGATGCGGTGGGTGAGCACCCGTGTTTTGCCTGATCCGGCACCGGCCACCACCATGAGTGGCCCTAATCCGAATAGGACGGCCTGACGCTGAGCCTCATTCAGCGTGTCTATTTGGTCGTTCAGATCAGGGAGCGATGTGTCGGGTTCGGTGTGGTCGGGCATGCTCAGAGCCTAGCGCAAATCGAACCTGCGTTCGAGTATCTGAAAGCAGTGGCCAGGTTTGTTCTACCGCATTAGATGGAGGGGGCGGTTCGCTCAATGGTCGCTTTACGCAACGTGTCCATGCGCTTGTCAAGGGTGGCGGAGAGTTCCGCACATTCTTTGAGCTCATTTGCCATTTCTTCGGTGAATTCGATGTCTTTCTTGTACCGAATCTGGTGTTCAAGGCTGGCCCAAAAGTTCATCGCAATGGTGCGCATCTGAATCTCAACCTTCATCAGGTGCTTTTCGGCAGCCAAAAAGACGGGCACTTTCACGATGAGGTGCAAACTGCGGTATCCGTTGGGCTTGGGGTTTTTGACGTAATCCTTCTCTTCGATCAGGTAGATATCGTCCTGTTTTAAGAGGGCGTTCCGCAGGTGGTAAATATCCTCTGGAAAGGTGCAGACCACCCGAACCCCAGCGATGTCGTGCAGGTTCTCTTCAATCGATTCAAAAGTTTGGGGCAGTCCACGCCGCTGGATTTTCTCAACGATACTGTCAAAGGTTTTAAGTCGAGAATGAATGCTGTTGATCGGATTGCGGTCGTGATCGAGAGAAAACTCTGTGTTGAGCACGTTGAACTTCGTCTCGATTTCATAGATAGCGCATTGGTAGCGCGACAACATACGCTCAACCGTTTTGGTGCGATCACGAACCCACTCAGTGGCCTGTTCATCGAACATGAACTCTTTGAATAGTTGTTCAACACGCTCGTTAATCGCGGTCTCGTCTTTCATTGTCTTTCCTTAACGGGCTGCTCCAACTGGCCGCCAGGCGCTATCAACTGTACCCCACTGGGTGAGGGCAGGAGAGCGATTTCATCTCAGTGAATTGTTCCCAGTGTTGATGGCTGGGGTGTGCGGGCTCGTGTGGGAAATGTCGGCCTAGTCGAATATGAACAGGTCGTACACGCTGACTCCGAGGACGTTTGCGATGTCAATGGGCAGGTTGAGCATCCTTTACTAGTTCAAGTTTTCTTGATGGGTTGATCTCATACCGTCTCACGAGAACGCATACATCTGGAGCAAGTCATGTGATTGGCGCTGGCTGGGCTTTGAGTACGTTCGGTTTCTGGAATGGAGAGGTCAGGGGTTTACTCAGTGTTTAGTTGCAGCACCCGTCTCTTTGGGTGTTGATTTTGTACTCGAATAGATGAACGCAACCCCAACTGCCAAGAATAAGAGCGTCGCGAGTGGTTCTTGGTAATAAACAGCAAACAGAATGGCTAAGACAATCCAGGTACCGCCAATAACCATTTTTCGAGAATCCATATAATTCGCTCCCTTGGCCCACTGTTTGCTGGTTAGCAATACGGTACTTGGTAAAACTGACGCTTGCGGAAGGGGACTCCAGGCGGGTGGATGCTGGCCGCTATTTCAGCCCTGAAATACCATCTTTAGAGAAGTCAGCCATGGCTTATAAATATTTGGATACAAGAAGAGCGACCACATTGTGATCGCTCTCAGCTACCTCAGTGTTGAGGAAACTTACTTGCCGTCGAGGGCATCCTTTGCCTTCTGGGCTACCTCGCTGACGGCGTCAGATACGTCGCTGGCTACTTCCTTGGCCTTGCCCATGGCCTGGTCTAAGAAACCTTTGTCTTCCATGATTAACTCCTATCGCTAGCTTTACGCCTAGTACCTAGGCCTTCCCTAACCCTAGCAGGACCTATGTCCAATTCCTGCTGTCCACATGTCCTGACATGCGGCAAAACCCCTGGTATGGCAGTGAGATCTACATAACCTAACCAGAGATAATAAAGATCTTGCCAGTGGAGATTCCTTCTATGTATAGCTAAAGTTATTTTACGAGCCCTCATTATTCAGATATTTATATACAGAATTTATACTCATATTATACCCATAGTAATTGTATCCATCATTCAAATATATAATAAAAATCGGAAACCACCACTTAGAAAACATAATACTATTCTTCCATTGGCCCTCGGTACAATCCTCTATTGAATCAACATACCTATCTTTTATATAATTAAATATTTTTCTGTTCTTTTCTCTACCTGATTCTACCATAATAGCTGCTAAAATTGGATTAATTTCGAGATCAACAAAATATTTTCCCAATTCACTAAAATTAAACCGAGGATCTACTTCTCTTAGAACATAATAATGCCATAGCTGAATTAATGTATCATGAAAATATTTATTAATATAGCTTACTTTAGACTTTAAGACTTGAGCGATATATCTATTCAATTCTAGCGCAATATCATTCCCACTATCGAATGCATTTAGTATATATTTTGAAGTAGATAGAATTAGCCTATAGCACCTAGTACCCAAAACAGGTTCACTACATAGCAATTGAAGTAAATACAGAATAAAATGATTTATAACAGGATCAAATGCTTCCCCAACTGTTCCGGAATCAAAAAACACTAGCCTACCATCATTAATAGCAGATTCGATTGAACTTATTATACTTTTTACTGTAGGTATTTCATCACTGTCTAGATAAGCTCCAATTTGTCTCTTAATGCTAAATAACATATCCTTATCCAAAAGACACCCCTCACTACTTCCTTTTTCCAGGAATGTAAATCTATTTTTTAAATCTATAAAATCAACTCGATTAAAATCACGCACACTTTCTACTTTTTCCGTCTTATTAGCATTTATTCGTAAGCGATATTTATTCAAAATTCTTTCTACTGCAGGTATTAGAGATTGAATTTTCTCAATTGAATCTGAAAAAAAGGTCAAATCGTCTACATAACGAATATAGGTTATTTCCTCAGAGAGATAAGATGGCTCTTGAATATCTTCAATATCCAATTCGCTAATTAATTTATCAATATAATAATCTATAACTACCATTAGCAATTCGGCAGAAAGCGTAGATGAAAACACGCCCGACGCTATTCCCTTTGTTTGGTTATTATTTATCTTCATATTATAATAATCTAGAAATTTGAAATATTGATCACAACCATTAAATTCTTTATATGGATATACATCTTTCAATGCACTTAGATGATGTGTATATATATTAGGATAGAATGACTCTATATCTAATTTTACCTTATATAATTTCGATCCTTGCATATCTAAATATCTGTTATTATTAGCATCATGGGCAAGTTGATTTGTCCCCTTGTTATTCTTAATGGCGAAGAAACTAGTATGTATTAGATCCTCTGCAAAATAAGATCTATCCACATAAAACTCATCGGCGAATAATATATATGAATTTGAGTGCCTTACTATTCCTTTGTACTTATCATTTTCATATAGCTCACGAAACAAACTAGAATAGACATTCATTGTATTATACACAAATGCAATATAATAAAGTAGATTAGGTATTTGCATTTCTCGAAATGAACCATTCTTTTTAAACTCAAAGAATATTATAGGCTCAACGCCATCATTATAGATATAGGATGGAGAATTAATTGCCTTAAATCCTTTAATAAAATCTTCATTATCTAGGTCGTATATTCCCCAATCATTATTCTTATTTATTTTATCTATCAGAAAAGTAAGCCTATCCTTCATTTCCACTATATCTATTATAGGAGGCAGCTCAGAATACCAATAGCCATCAAATAGAAGCTGTATATTATAGTTACGAAGCTTCTCCTCTTCGCGCTCCAAGTCGTCATTTTCTTTAGATTCATCAAAATAATACATAAATCTATCCTAATAATATAACAAATCAAGCCATAAGTTTTACTATCTAGCACAGATGAGTTTAAAGTATTGACTCTAATATTCTCTATTATGTTTTGCTATTTGTCAAATACTCTTCATCCCAGCATGTCAACGGTGAGAACTCGGTAGGCCATGAGGACGAGGATGACGGTCATCATGAAGATGGCAACAATTGGTACGAATACGGCGACAGCAATGCTCGCCACGCAACCGATATAGAGGAATATGCGATCTTTCTGGCCATAGCTAGCTGTTCGTCCAGAGTCGGGATTGTCTTTCGCAATTTGCTGGTTGAGTAGTTGGTAAGCGAACGTGCCAAGTAGAACGTTCACGTCATAGACAATGGGATGAATTGAGGAGCCCAACCCTTCGCCAACCCAAGCATTTGTAAACGGGATGAGGGTTACAAAGAACAGCCATAGCGCGTTGTAGAGGTAGGTCTTTATCGTGAGGTGCTTGGCGCTCATAAAGAGGTTGTGGTGCATGAACCACATCAAAAACACCAGAATGTAGCTACTGATGTAGGCGACAAATATGGGTACTTCTGAGATAAGGCCATCCAGGCTAGTGGTGTCTGGAACCTTAAGTTCTAAGACCATGATGGTGGCAACAATTGCGATAATGCCGTCAGTTAATGTTTCTAGCCTTGCTTTGTTCATAACGCTCCATCATGTTTTTATATTGAACTATAAATAAAGCCGCTACCCGAGGCGAGATAGCGGCTGGACGCGTTATACAAAGTGTGATTTCCTTTGCGTCAAGACGTACGGTGGGGTGTGAGTCATAGTTGGCTTTACCAATCGCCACGATCAATACCGGCACATAGCGTTCGGCATCCAACCCCAGCGCTTCTGCAATCTGGTCTGTTTCAAACCCACCGATAGGGTTCGTGTCATAGCCATGCGCACGGGCCACCAGCATGAACTGCATTGCCGCAAGACTGGAATCAATCTTCACGATGTCGTTCATTACTTCACGGGGAGCTTGCTCATACCCTGGCAAGAACATCGCTAGCGTCTGCTGTTTAATCTCTTCTAGCTTCATGCCCTGCGCAACGGCCCGAGAGAAAATGTCCTCAGCATTCTCATAGCAACGCATATCACCAAACACCACGACCATTGCGGCCGACGTATCGTTTTGGCGCGTGTTAAAGCGAATGAGCGGTCGGAGAATGTCCTTGCCTTTAGGACTATCTACCACTAGGAACCGCCAGGGTTGCATATTCACCGACGATGGGGCTTTAACCGCTTCATTAATCATTTCTAGCATCTCGTCGTGCTCGATCTTTACGTTTTCATCGAATACCTTGACCGATGTGCTGTTAAATGCGATGTCTTGAAATCGTTACTTGCCTAACGCACTAAAACTCATGCATGTATCGTAAATGAAGATTTCAATATCTAATATAGTTAATAAATATTGATGTAGACTACTCACAGCTCTTGTATCGATAATAAATATAGCAGGTGTTTTAGAATTAAATGGACTATTAATCAATCACACTGTTTTTCAGTGTTCATAAATTGTTTTATAATACCAACTAGCAATCGAGTCGATATATCTAACTGTTGGGTAGAAAAATTATTATTTCTATTTTCAGGATGATGAATTATATTACGAATAATAGTAGGTAGAGTTACCTTTTGAATCTTCATTTTTCCGTTAGACTCACGAATATAGTCTAAATCTATACAATCATCCTTACAAATATCCATATACCCCTCTTTTGCATCTAAAAGTTTAACAGACTGGTCTCGTAACCAATTATCGAACTTAGTTATTGAACTATAGTTAGAATCAATTTCCGCGATATGATAATGCATATAACCGTATAATTCATTATGAAATTCAACACTCAGAACATCAAATGCAAAATAATTAATTTCCCCCCACGATGGAGAATAACTACTAAACAGATCAAGCATATCTTGCGACTTGACTTGACTTGTATTATTACCTTTAGAGAATATAGTAATCTGATGAGATTTTTTATCGTAATACTTAAGTAAATAGGGGGAATGAGTAGTTATAAATATTTGATAGCGATGAGATAATTGCATAAAAGCTTCCATCAGCCTATCTTGGGCTTTTGGATGTAGAAATGTTTCTGGTTCATCGATACAGAATATAATTGGCTTACCAATCCCATTCGTCAACTTATTAGTCTTTTTTGCATATACCTGTATTAAACTTAATGCCAAAGCCCGCTGCATCCCCGTACCTTTATCAGATACAGGTGTTTTAATACCATTGTCTGATAGTAAGATATTTCCTGTCTTTAGTAAGATATCTATTTCAGGAGGGGCAAAATCAAACTCCACCTCACCTTCACCATACTGCTCGGCTAGGATATCAGACACTTCTTTTTCTAACCCACTTAATATACCCGATAAACCTTTCTCTCCGAATGCCTCTCTATATGATTCCGTAAAACCTCGCCAAATAGGTTCATTTTGAAATTCTCTCGTAATATCATTAATCATCTTTCCAACAATCTTTGTTTTTCCAAAGTCTTGATAGTCTTCATTTTTTAAATCTGAATATACGTATTGTGGATCAAATAGAGCAGTAATAGTTTTATCTATTCCAGTTGGATTCTCATACCGCTTAATTTTTTCCTTTTCTCTCGATGATGGATTATAGACTCTAACATTCTTTATATCCAATACACCTTTTTTGCTTTTTAATTTTGTTTCTTCTGAACTTCTCATCACCCTGATACTATAGATAGGCTCTTCATCATTAGAACCTATTATCTCTGTTATATACTGTCTATATTTTGAAAGATTTAAATGATCAGAGTCTACTAAATCTTTAATATCTTTACCAGAGAATTCAATCTCAACACACACATTTTCATCTTCCTTTCCTTTCGTGATATAATCTAACTTATTTTTACCCGACTGGATGAACTCAATGGCTTTAAATATTGTTGTTTTCCCACAATTATTGTTACCTACAAAAAAATTAATACCGTCACATAATTCTAACTCATGAGAACCAGAAAAGCTCTTAAAGTTATGAAGCCATATTTTTGATATATACATATTCACTCCTAATCTATAGACCCTTATCATTCTCCAGAGTGAGGAAATCTTTAATAAAGATTATACTGGCGTCTAAAAATCATTCCATATAGTTCCACATATTTTTCAATAAAACAAAGTCGCTAGCCTTAGCCACCTGATGCTCCTTAATCGTACCGATTACCGATTCCTTTTTGTCCGTTTTAGTCTTTCCGAGATATTCATTCATAATCTATTAAGACTGACTAGCGTTTTTATATACAAAAATATAATTTGCAAGCATTTTGCAAGCACAACACTCACAAAATAGCTATTTATAAGGCTTTATCGCCTATTTTTAACTACTCCCACTCAATCGTTCCCGGCGGCTTAGAGGTGATGTCATAGGCAACACGGTTAATCCCAGCCACCTCGTTAATCACTGATGTACTGATTTTTTCTAGCACATCAAACGGGATACGGGCAAAGTCAGCGGTCATGGCATCTTCGCTGGTTACGGCGCGCACGATGACACAGTTGCCGTAGGTTCGGGCGTCGCCTTGGACGCCAACGGTGCGCACGTCGGCGGGTAGCACGGCAAAAGACTGCCAAATATCACGTTCCAACCCAGCCTCACGCAGCACTCGCAGCACGACGGCATCGGCTTCGCGCAAGAGGTCACAGCGCTCACGGGTTACTTCACCGATGATGCGCACGCCAAGGCCAGGTCCGGGGAACGGCTGTCGCCACACCATTTCTTCGGGCAGTCCAAGGGCCAACCCAACCTGGCGCACTTCATCTTTAAATAGCCAGCGCAGCGGCTCGCACAGTTCAAAGGCCATGTCATCGGGCAACCCACCCACATTGTGGTGGCTCTTGATAACCGCAGACCCACTCGCTCCACTCTCAACAACATCGGAATACAACGTGCCCTGAACCAAGAACGTTGCATCTCCGGCATGTTCACGCGCTGCCGCTTCAAAGGTACGAATGAACTGTTCACCAATAATTTTGCGTTTCTGCTCTGGCTCACTCACCCCAGCCAGCGCATTCATAAACGTGTCAACCGCATCAATGGTCACAAGGTTCACATCAAAGTGCGCCCCAAACGCCTCTTCAACCGCTTCGGCTTCACCTTTACGCAACAACCCGTGGTTCACAAACACACACGTCAACTGGTCACCAATAGCTTTGTGCACCAAAGCCGCCGCAACGGCAGAGTCCACCCCACCGCTCAGCCCACACAGCACCTTGGCGTCACCCACCTGACGGCGAATCGCATCAACAGCCGCATCAATCACATTGTCCGGAGTCCACGTGCGTTCAGCACCCGTCAACTCCACAAAGCGGCTAATCACGTCCTGCCCGTATTGGGAATGAGTCACCTCAGGATGCCACTGCACCGCATAAAGCTTGCGCTCCGGGTTTTCCATCGCCGCAACCGGACACACCGGCGTACTTCCAGTGGCGCTAAACCCTTCTGGGAGATCAACCACCGCATCGTTGTGACTCATCCACACCACCTGTTCAGAGGGCAAGCCCTCCAACAGTTCACTGGTGCCAGTCACCCGAAAATCAGTACGCCCATATTCAGGCCCATCCGTAGCCTGAACACGACCTCCTAGGGTTTGAGCCATGATCTGTTGCCCATAGCAAATCCCCAACACAGGGATACCCAGGTCAAAAATCGCTGGGTCGAGATCAGGCGCCCCTTCCACGTGCACACTCTTGGGACCACCACTCAAGATAATCCCTATCGGTTTGCGTTCGGCAACTTCATCTGCACGAATCGTGTGGGGCACAAGCTCAGACCGCACACGCGCATCACGCACGCGGCGCGCAATCACCTGGGCATATTGGGCACCAAAATCCAACACCAGAATCGTGTCGGTACCCTCACCGCTCCCGGCTAGGAGGTCGTGGCTTACCATTAGCGGTTACCCATCCCGATACCTTGGGCCTTCTGGTAGGTCTTGCCTTCACTCTGCAAGGCAGGCGCCACCATCACCTCAGCACGCTGGAACTCTTTAATCGTTTCATACCCGCACGTCGCCATTGAAGTCCGCAACGCCCCAAACAGGTTGCGCGTACCATCATTTTCCGTCGCCGGACCAGTCAAAATCTGTTCCATCGTGCCAATGGTGCCAACCTCAACACGCGCCCCACGCGGCAAATCCGGGTGGAAGGTAGCCATCCCCCAGTGCTTGCCCTGGCCAGGCGCCTCAGCCGCACGACTCAGCGGACTCCCCAACATCACCGCGTCAGCACCACAAGCAATGGCCTTTGACACGTCACCACCGGTGCGCATCCCGCCGTCAGCGATCACATGCACATAGCGGCCAGTTTCTTCGAGGTGGCGGCTCCGCGCCCCTGCCGCGTCAGCAATGGCCGTCGCCTGGGGTACCCCGATACCCAACACCCCACGGGTTGTGCAGGCATTACCCGGACCAACCCCGACCAAAATGCCGGCAGCGCCGGTACGCATCAAGTGCAGGGCCGCAGAATAGCTAGCCGTGCCACCCACAATCACCGGAATGTCGTACCGGCTAATAAAGTCAACAAGGTCAAGCGGGTCAGATGTTTTTGACACGTGCTCGGCACTGACTACCGTGCCCTGGATAACCAAAATGTCCAAGCCAGCCTCAAGGGCGTGGTGGTGCCACTTCTCAACATTCTGAGGCGTTAATGAAGCCGCGGTTGTAATACCGGCGTCCTTCATTTCCTTCACCCGAACCCCAATAAGCTCAGGCTGCACGGGTGCGGCATAAATCTCTTGCATGCGCTTGGTAGCCGATGCGTTGTCCAGTTGCGCAATCTCATCAAAAAGAGGCTGAGGATCTTCATACTTTGTCCACAGCCCTTCAAGGTTCAACACACCCAACCCGCCGAGTTTGCCCATCGCAATCGCACTAGCCGGGCTCATTGCCCCATCCATCGCGCTGCCCAAACATGGCAGGTCAAAGCGGTAGGCATCAATTTGCCAGCTAATGTCAATATCTTCGGGGTCACGGGTACGACGAGTGGGAACAATCGCAATATCGTCAAAGCCGTACGCGCGGCGGCCAGATTTACCGATGCCAATTTGGACCTGAGCAGTGGTCATGAAATCTCCTGGATTTTGGGAGGCCCGAGCAACCAGACACCGGGCCGTGTGCATGTGCATACGGCCTCCATGACCGCATTTGCCAAGAATAGCTTTCGCCGCTACCACAGGCTTGGGTCGATGTCACCTTTCACGGTTAGAAGGCACTGTTCCAACCGTTACACCCTGCGATAACCCCACAGGGTCACAACAGACTGGTCAAAGAATTGGTTTAGTTTCCGCACAGAAACATCGTGGGAACTGTTTTCACGCTGAACCCAGCGTCCAGTAGTTGTTTGGCAATCGTGCGGAGTTCTTTTAGATCCCCCGTCACGTGCACCCGCCTCGTCAAAATACTCATGCGTAAATCTGCACTGCCATTTAACAGGCGATGCCAACGGTCGTGGCTTGCCCGCACATGCCCACGCAGGTCTGCGGCGGAGTCTTGGTGTGCATCGACAGCCACCAGCCGTGCCCCGTCAACATCAACGACCACATCCCATACCCCTCCAGGGCCGGTACGGTCACGTTCCACCTCAAACCGCCACCGCCCCAACAATCGCTGGCACAACGCCACCGCCTTCGGGTTGGCATTAAAGGCACGCACCCACGCATCAATCCACTCATCAGACGCAAAACAATAAGGTGTAATCCGTCCCGTTTCCTGGCCAGACGTCCACCGAGACTGATTGGCCCCTAACGGGTCATGAAAACGAGACGACCCCCCAACGTGTTGGGCAGGTTGACCAGATTCGGTTTGGTTAGTTTCGGCCACGACGACCTACCTGATAGAAACGAAGTCCAGCGTCTTCAAATGCGGCCCCGTCCCATTGAATACGCCCATCCACAACCACCGGGGTGCGTAACCATTGGGCAATATCATCCGGATTGAGCGCCGCATATTCTGGCCATTCGGTTGCCAACAGCACCGCGTCAGCACCTTCAATTGCGGCTTGTGGGGTATCAACTAATTCCAGCTTGCCCTGCTCATTATCTTGATGAACATACGGCTCAAGAAATCCCAGGCCGGGGTTTTCAGCATCCTGATCGGATTCATCAAAGACAACCGCACCCGCAAGGGCTTGATCGTCAATCACCCCATAATCACACAGCAACGTATCGGCCTGCACCCGTGGCAAGGCCACTGGATCAGTCAAGCGAACATGGGCTCCTTGTGCCAAGAGTTGCTCAACCACATACATGGCGACCGACTCACGAATGTCATCGGTATGGGGTTTAAAGGACGCCCCTAACACCGCTATCGTCGTGCCCTTAATTGACCACAGCGCCTTGGCAAGGGTTTTAACCGGCCAGCGCTTTGCTTCTTCATTCACCCAATGGGCGCCACTTATGGTGGTTTCAGGGAGATGGTGCGATTCGTAGACCGCAGACAACCCACTCACATCCTTGGGAAAACACGACCCGCCATAGCCGATACCGGCATTAAGAAAGGCACGCCCAATGCGCGGGTCATGGCCCATGCCATCAGCCACCGTGGTGATGTCTGCCCCAACGTGCTCACAGAGGGCCGCCACCTCGTTGATAAATGAGATTTTTAACGCCAAGAACGCGTTAGATGCCTGTTTCGTAATCTCGGCAGTCACGCGGTCGGTGGCCACATAGGCACTGGGATGTACGGCAAGTTGTGGGGCATAGAGGTCTGCAAGGACCTGGTGAGTGTGCTCATCGTTGGCCCCAACCACAATGCGGTCAGGACGTAAGGTATCCGCCACCGCCTGCCCCTCACGCAAGAATTCGGGATTGGACGCAACCGTAATCAGGTCGCCCTTCCCATGGAGGGCTACAAGATCCTCAATACGATCACCCGTTCCCGGAGGCACCGTTGACTTTTCAACAATCACCACCGGCTGTGTGGCATGGGTAATCACTGTTTGAGCCGCCGCTTTGACCATGCTGAGGTCGAGGCCGTCTTCACCATTCATGGCTGGCTCAGACGGTGTACCCACACAAATCATCGCAATGTCAGCACCGGCAATCGCATCAGCGGGATCACTGGAAAACCGTAGATGACCTGCTTGCACGCCCTCTTGAAGTAAATCGGCCAGGCCAGGTTCATAAAAATGAATGTCACCAGCACCAACTTGTGCAATCACATCAGGATTCACATCGAACCCAACAACCTGATGTCCTAATGATGCCAGCGTAGCCACCGTGACGAGCCCAACGTGGCCAATGCCTAACACCACTACCGAGAGAGATCGTGTCATCGGGCCAGCATGACATAACCGGTCAATTGCTGCTGAATGAATTCTGTGTTTTTCCTACCCCAACGGCACAGGAACAGCCGTCTACCAAGCTACCCCCATGCCGTCTCCTCCCGGAGATTGGCACCACCATCTTCTGTACGTGCGTGCTGGTTTTAAGATGTTGCATTGCGTAGTATCCCTAAGGCTGGGATAACGCAGAGGAGTGAGGTATGCAAGGGAACGACATTCTTTCGAGCCAGCCTGCGTGGCTAGATGAAGCCGAATTAGCTGGTATCCGTTCAAAAATGCCGCTGATCTATGTTGAGGCTGTTCCTGTTCGTATCGACCATCTTGGTCGTGTAGAACGGGTGGGCCTCCTCCTCACCCCCCAAGCCGACGGTCGCCTTGCCCGCGCCATTGTGAGCGGTCGGGTGCTCTATGGTGAACGGGTCCGTGATGCCCTCTGGCGCCACCTCAGTAAAGACCTTGGCCCCGATTCAGACCCCCAGATTCCGGCCGACCCATCACCGTTTACCGTTGTCGAGTATTTTCCCGATGACCGTTCTGGGTTCACTGATCCACGTCAACACGCGGTCAGTCTCGTGTTCCTTGTCCCTATTAGTGGTGAAGTTGCGCCGAGTGAGTCATCACTGGCCTTTTCCTGGCTGACCGTAGAGGAAGCCTGCTCGATCACCATTGCAAGTGAGATGAGCGGTGGTCAAGACCGCATCATTCGTATGGCTATGGCCCACGCTGGTGTCCTGCCCTAAACCAGCCGCCACACACTGGCGCCGTCTCCAGCACGATTAAGTGCCACAACGCCCTTGTCCAACCCCGTGATCCAGATTTATCCGGTGAACGGGTCGACCCCTTCTCGGATAGCCGTTACCGCTAACTGAACACGGGTGGTCACACCGTATTTCTCACAGGACTTACGCACATGCTGCTTCACCGCCGAGAGTCCAAGATGGAGTTCAGACGCAATCTGCTCGTTGCTGTACCCCTTAATCACCATACGGACTACCCGTTGTTGGGTGGCGCTCAGCGTGTTGTAAATACGGGCATCCTTGTCACGGATATCCGGCAAGGACTGCTCCATTAAGGCCACCGCACCTTGGGAGTACACCCGATCACCAGACATCGCCCGGTCTAACAGGTTGCTGATTTCTTCAGGATCGGCGCCTTTCATGATGTATCCCATGACACCCGCATCAATCATTGATTTCAGGGCTTCTTGAGAGTTCAGCGTGGTCATCGCGATGATCCGAGTATCGGGGAAGCGCTGCTTGATTAAGGCCACGGCAATGGGACCGTCAATAATGGGCATCATGACATCGACGAACACAATGTCGGGCGATTGTCGGCTAATCTGATTAATAGTGTCTTCAACTGAAGTGGTTTGCGCCACGACATTGATGTCATATAGGGACAGCAGTTTTGCCATGCTCTGCATGATGAAATCATCATCGTCGAGCATGACAACGGAGATGGAACGACTCATGAATCTTGATTTCCTTGGGAAAGACACGTTCAAACGTGGGCTCTTGTTGTTACGGATTCTAACGGTTGGTTTTCTTACCTATTCAGTCCTTCTCTCGTCTCAAGTCACCCTTTCATTCCTCCACACGTTCTTCCTTAACCCGATTTTTCCGATCCCGTTTGTAATCGGTGAGACCTATGCGGCGCTCATTTTTGCGCTGCTCTTTGGGGTCCGTCGGACGTTTGTTGTAGTAGTCGTGCTGTTGCTTATGGCAACATGGGATTTGCGTGACTTGTTCCCAGATGTGGGACTTATTCACGTCATTACGTATATGCCCCAAACTAAGGTGCTTATTGCGGGCATTTTCATTTCCTTGCTCTTCAGTAACTTAAGTTCTCATTACGAACACAAACAGCACGACTTAGAGATGCGCGAGCGTAATAAACGTATTGCCATGATTAAGGGCCTCCATGACGGCGCCGCAAAGAAGATCACCCAAGCGCTGATTCACGTCCGCACAAACCCATCTCCGGACCCGGAGGTCATTAACTTCCTTGACCAGGCACTTAGTGAGCTCCGAGAAACGATGACCGCGACTGAAGGCCTCTATGACACCCGTGACGAAACCGAAGCGGAGATGCCCACTATTACCACCTGCACATTGCCGACTCTGTTGAGCGAGTATGAAACCCTCGTTCATGATCGCAACTTGCGCATTGAGTGCGTACCTGACATCGACGCCTTCCCACCGCTGCCTGAGTGCATCAGTGAGCTCATTAATAATGCGGTGAAATACGCCAATATTGGTTCAACTATCACACTTACGCTGACAGACCAAGACAAAAGCTATGGCATCCGCATTGAGAATGACAAACCCCCCTCAACGGATACGCAGATAGGGAGCCATATTGGTTTAGAGTCAACGAGCCGTGCGTTCATTCGGTTGGGCGCTCAGTTCACGACATTTGATGACGGAGATCACTTCACCGCAACCGTCACCCTCCCCAAACGCCTTACCGAGGGGCCGTCTCCTCAGCCAAAGCCACCGGTTCACCTCAATATTTTCTCGCGCCAGTCAGCCTAACGACCTGTTCATTCACGTATTAAAGGTAACGTTCGTTACCTTGTTGAACTTGTGTGCCATGATATTTCGACTTTCTATTTAAAAGGTCCTACCATTTAGTCAGGATCAATCACGACGGAAGGAACCCTGGTGCGTGAGACCGTAATCTCCCGCCAATCGGTAGCGTTCAGCACCACTGAACGTCTTCTGCCTGCTGACCCTATCTGGGTGGGTGGACTTACCTACCTGTTGTCCAAAATCGCCGGTGCGGCCATCGCCACAATGCACCAACCATCATCACCTATTGGGTCAATGGGGTCTGTCGTAGCGATGAATACCAAACCGGACGATCTTTCATCCAACGGCTATCTAGCCAACGTACTAATCAAGATGAACAACACATGTCGAAGGTGCATTGTTTGAGTGTTGATTAGAACATCATTAGTCCTTTCTTCTCCTTCTCCAACCTTCAAATCCTCTCAATTGCAGCAACGGCGACCATCTGGTCGCCGTTGTCTGTTTGGTCTATCTCTTGTCGCCATCTACATGCAGCCGTCCTCCACCGTTACTCACGGTGTTTGACACGATTCCATACCGCCGAGGGCTGATGGTGTTACCATTCTTCATCGAGGAGCAGCTCAATGGAATGGCGTTTGCGTTCTAACACGGCTTCTGGGTCTTCGTCAGGCATCTCAGATACATCAGGCGTATCAATAGCTTCAACGGTTGGCACCTGGTCATCGGTTGCAGGGCAGGCCGTATTATCTTCGTCTTCAAGGCAGCGATACCGGTGAGTTAATGGCCCGTACTGCTCATTATTGAATGGGTCAACTCCTTCACGAAGTGCCGCTACCGCAAGCTCTACACGGGTATCCACGCCATATTGTTTGCAGGCATTTCGAACCCGCTGTTTCACCCATGAGGCAGTGTTACCAACATATGCGGCGATCTCATCATTCGATAAACCCAAGATGATTAAATCAACCGCTTCTCGTTCATTCGGTTTGAGCTTGCGATAACAGTTCTGGTCGTGGTACTGAATGGGCGGCAAGGCTCGCTCTAACAGGGTCACGACATCTTGACTGTAGACATGTTCACCTTTGATAGCACGCTCTAACAGCGCGCGTATTTCTTCAGGGCTTGTCGTTGTGACGATATACCCGCTTGCACCCGCCTGAATCATCTGGCCTAAGGATTGGTGTGATACTTCACTACTCCAGGCCACCACACACGTATCGGGGTGAGCTGTTTTAATCAATGACACCGCAGCTGGCCCCGTCGTTATCGCCAGATTCATTTCTACAAACACGATATCGGGGTGGTGTGTGCGAATTCCCTGATTGGCCTCTTTGGCACTTCTCACCTGAGCCACGATGTGGATATCTTGCTCGGACAGCGTCGCACCTAAAGACGACGTTTCACTGTGGTCCTTGACAAGCATGATCACAGATATCGGGGTACGTGCATTTGGTTGTAGAAACATATCGAATACTCCTACCGAGATACCTTATCGGCATGCGCCCCGTTCACCTGAAAACAGACAATCTTCGTTGAGTTACATAACTTAGGATTCCTACGCAACATACAAATGGCGGCCCCCAAAGGGGCCGCCATTGTGCAATATCGTGCGGTGTGGAGCTTAGAAGCCCATGCCACCACCCATACCCATATCGTGATCATGGCCGCCAGCACCACCTGCCGCAGGCGGTTCAGGCTTATCGGCAATCAACGTTTCAGTGGTCAGCAACAAGCTGGCGACAGAAGATGCGTTCTGTAACGCTGAACGGGTTACCTTTGCAGGGTCAACGACACCGAACTTAATCATGTCGCCGTACTCTTCGGTCAGCGCGTTCAAACCATGGCCAACCGGCAATTCACGTACCTTTTCAACGACGACGGCGCCTTCAAGGCCGGCATTCTGTGCAATCCAGTACAGCGGAGCACTCAAGGCAGCGCGGACAATGTTCACACCAGTCTGGTAGTCACCACCCAAGTCAAGGCCATCAAGAGACTTGGAGGCCTGCAACAGGGCGGTACCGCCACCACCAACGATGCCTTCTTCAACCGCAGCGCGGGTAGCGCTCAAGGCATCTTCGATGCGGTGCTTCGTTTCCTTCATTTCAACTTCGGTAGCCGCACCAACCTTGACCACGGCAACGCCGCCGCTCAGCTTAGCAAGACGTTCTTGCAGCTTTTCACGATCCCAGTCGGAATCCGTGTTCTCGATCTCAGCCTTAATCTGCTTGACGCGGGCATCGATATCGCTCTGCTGTCCGCCACCTTCAACGATGACGGTGTTGTCCTTGGAGACGGTGACCTTGCGGGCGGTACCAAGCAGGTCCAACGTGGCGTTGTCGAGCTTCAAGCCGACCTCTTCGCTGATGACCTGGCCACCAGTCAAGATGGCGATGTCTTGCAACATGGCCTTACGACGATCACCAAAGCCAGGAGCCTTGACGGCAACGCTGGAGAAGGTGCCGCGAATCTTGTTCACGACGAGGGTGGCAAGTGCTTCGCCTTCAACGTCTTCAGCAACAATCAACAGTGGACGGCTGGCCTGCATGACCTTTTCCAGGACGGGAAGGAGGTCTTGGACGCTACCGATCTTGGAGTTGACGATCAGAATGTATGGGTTTTCCAGAACGGCTTCCATACGGTCGGTGTCAGTCACCATGTATGGGCTGATGTAACCCTTGTCAAACTGCATACCTTCAACAAGGTCGAGTTCCAAGCCAAAGGTCTGGCTCTCTTCAACAGTGATCACACCGTCCTTACCAACCTTCTCCATCGCTTCAGCGATGACTGAACCAACGCTTGGGTCATTGTTGGCAGAGATGGAAGCAACTGATGCGATTTCTTCGTGGGTTTCAATCTCGCGGGCAGCTTCACCAATGGCAGCTACAACCTGTTCAACGGCCTTTTGCATACCACGCTGAACCATCGTGGGGTTCGCGCCTGCGGCAACGTTACGCAGACCTTCTTTGACCATGGCCTGTGCAAGCACCGTTGCCGTGGTTGTACCGTCACCAGCAACGTCGTTGGTCTTGGTAGCAACTTCCTTGACGAGCTGTGCACCCATGTTTTCATAGGTGTCTTCAAGCTCAATCTCACGAGCAACGGTGACACCGTCCTTCGTGATTGTGGGGCTCCCCCACTTTTTATCAATCACAACGTTGCGACCCTTAGGGCCCAAGGTGACCTTTACCGCATCGGCAAGCTGGTTGACACCGCTCTCAAGGGCGCGACGAGCTTCTTCGTGGAACTTCAAAATTTTTGCCATGTGTGCTTCTCCTAAAACCTAGATGTAGTCGTAATAACTACTTGACAACCTTGCTCAACAAGTCACGAGCGCTGAGGATCACGTATTCTTCGCCGCCGTATTTGACCTCGGTTCCGCCGTACTTGGAGTAAATGACGACATCGCCAACCGCAACGTCCAAGGCGATGCGTTCACCGTTCTCACCCATACGACCCGGGCCGACCGCCTTTACGACACCTTCAGTGGGCTTCTCTTTTGCGCTGTCTGGGATGACCAACCCGCTTGGAAGGGTGGTTTCTGCTTCAGCGGCCTGCACCACAACGCGGTCTTCTAAGGGCTGCAAGGGAAATGACATGAGTACTCCTTTGTCTCAGTTCGGGATTAGCACCGCCATAGGGTGAGTGCTAAACAATGGGGCAACGTTAGCACTCACTACATGGGTGTGCAAGACAACCAAAAAGAATCTTAGCGTATAGGACTCATATTTAATTATTGCGACTTTAGCAATCAGGCGCTGTCCAGGTCTTTTCAGAAAAAAATAACCAGTATTCTAAGAAAGGCCGTCAGATTTAGTGAACCAGCCTAAAATTATCCCAAGCCATACCGTAATGTAGTGTTACCCTAAGTGCTGTTTACGCACAGTGACCAGAGGTTCTCATAGTGACTGAATACCAGACCAAACTCGGCTCTCGCCTTCGTGCCATTCGCCAACAGCAAGGCCTTACCTTGCAGCAGGTTGAAGAGGTTAGTGGAGGCAGGTGGAAGGCTGTTGTCGTTGGTTCATACGAACGTGGTGATCGTGCGGTAAGCGTCGCCAAGCTGGCTGAACTTAGTGATTTTTATAATGTGCCGGTTAGTGAACTCCTTCCCAAAGAGTTCACCGCCGGCGCGACTGCGAGCGGTGAAGGCCCAAGCAAAATTATGCTTGACCTGCGTCAACTGAGTCGCCCAGACTTGAACCCTGAGCTGCGCCCAGTCAGTCGCTTTGCACACACCATTCAGCTACAACGTGGCGACTTTAATGGTTCCGTACTCACCATTCGTGGTGAGGATTTACGTGCATTAAGTGTCATTTATGGCACTGACCCGTCGGAATTAATGATCCGCCTCAGTGATGAGGGTGTAATCGCTAACCTCTAATCAGGTGTGATCCGTCTAGGGTACGATCCGTCGTACTCGTTTCTTGAGGTTACATGATGGCCATGAGCTGGTGGCCAGCCTTATGCATACCTGCTTTTTCATACGCGCGAACCGCAACCGCATTGCCTTCACGAAGATGCAGGGTTATTTGCGGCACTCCCACCCGAAGTAAATCTGCGATGGCGTTGGCAACAAGCCGTGTTCCTAGCCCCCGTCCACGGTAGTCCTCATGTACGACCACACCCGAAAGCTGCGCCCCGTAGGTGAGGGAAAGGTTATGAATATCAAATTTGGCTACGGCACGCCCGCCTTCATCCATCACCCAGGTTCGCCCCTGAGCAATCGTTTCAGCTACACGAATACGCAACGTATCCATTGCACCGGCTGACAAAGGCGGACCCATCTGATCATCAACATGTAAGACGGCAGATAGATGCACAATGTCCTCAACATCTTGAGCCATGGCAACGCGATAGTTTGCATCACTCCCTGGCACCACTAATGGCGGACCCGTTGAGACCATAAAACACTGGCGGCGAGTACGAAACGCAGGTACCCACCACGACCGCCGACGCCATCGGTCCAGCGCTTCATAGGTCAATGACTCATCCCCCATCACAACACGCCAAGACGCACGATGCATGAGCTTTGCAAACCGTTCAGCACAGGATTCATGGCCAGCCATCAGCACAAGGGAATGGGGGATATAGGCCATCACACCTTCAACTTGCCCACCATCACCGATGGCTGCACTAAATTGCGTTGTTGTGCGATGGGTGGCGGCATTAGCAATAAGCTCAGCGAGCACATGCAAGCGTGGCGGGGCAGCAAGCCCGATATGTCGGAGACCGTCATCATCACGCGCCGCGCTCGCATCACCGTTTGGCTCCCAGGGAAGATCAAAGCCAGCCGGACCGGTTAACTGGCCAAAGTCGGCTCGAATCGCCTGCAATACGGCTTGACGATTGATGTCGTCTACCCCAACCACATTGATCATCAGCGCTATTGGCTCCCACCCACAACGAGATTTACCAACGGAAGGTTCGGGTCAGCATCAAGATCGAGGCCGGATTGTTCACCATGCAGTAAACGGTTCGTTCCCGCAGCCGCAATCATCGCACCATTATCGGTGCACAACGCGGGACTAGGCGCCAATAGTTTCCGGTCACTGGCCGCACACGCCGCAGCTAAATCTGCACGCAGCGGGCGATTAGCCGCTACACCCCCCACTAAGGCGATGGTGCCGACATCAAATTGGTCGGCCGCTTTCATGGTTTTATGTACGAGCACATCAACGATGGCTTGATTAAATGAGGCAGCAACATCGGGCAGGTCGATCTGTTCACCTGCCGCTTCACGACGACGTAACTCACGGATAACCGCCGTTTTGAGTCCACTCATCGAAAAGTTCAGATCGTGGTCATGGAGCTTGGGACGGGGAAATGCAATGGCCTGTGGGTTACCAGAGGCGCCTAGTTTGTCAATGAGTGGGCCACCAGGGAATCCAAGTCCAAGGAACCGCGCAATTTTGTCAAAGGCTTCCCCCGCAGCATCATCAATCGTGGCTCCAACGCTTTCCATCGTTCCGTCAGGGTGCACATGAATCAAACTCGTGTGCCCCCCACTCACAACAAGGGCCAGCAGTGGTGGATTTAAGTGACCGAACTCTAACTGTGTGGCACACACATGCCCTTCGATGTGGTGCACGCCGATAAATGGGAGGTCACGGGCCCCAGCAATGGCTTTGCCAGCCCCCAACCCGATGAGGAGCGGGCCAACGAGACCAGGACCTTGGGTTGCCGCGATGGCATCGAGATCCCCCCACCGAACCCCGGCTTCGTCCAATGCGGCATCAAGGACAGGCGTGATCGCCTCCAAGTGAGCGCGAGCTGCAATCTCGGGAACCACACCACCATATGGGGCATGAACTTCAAGCTGCGTGCCGATGATATTGGACCGAACGTGCAGCCCATCTTCAACGACCGACGCACTGGTATCGTCACAACTCGTTTCAATACCCAAGACCAACATCTACTTGTCTGCCTTTCCACCTTGCAACTTACCCCGATCAGACCAGGTGATTTGCGCGTCAGGGGCACGCCCGTATATCGGTTCTAACCCTCCGGCGGGGACCGTATTGCCCGCAAGCACATCAGCCATAACGACATCAGCTAACTGTGTTGCCTCCGGGTGTGCCCAACTTGCGGGCTCAAGGCGTGCACCTGCGGCACGCAACTGTTCACCGACAAGCAGGCTCCCCCCACCGACACAGCGAATCCCTGGATGCTCGGTCGCCACAGCAATGAGTTCATCAGGGTGGCTTAGGCGTATGTCAACAGGCTGTCCAAACCCGTAGGAAATACCCCAAAACACTTGGTTACGGCGCCCATCTATCGCCACGAGTACTGGCTCATCAACATGTCCTAACCGTGCGGCGAGCACGGTCAAACTCTGGGCGCCGACCATGGGAATATCCAAGGTTTGGGCATAGACCTGCGCACCCGTTATCCCAACTCGGAGGCCGGTGAATAGTCCCGGGCCCAAGTCAACGGCAATAGCGCTGATCGTGCTTGGTTCTACTGGCCGTCCTTGGGATCCCGCGTTCTCCAGGCACCATCGGATGGCTGGCATGAGGAAGGATCCGTGTACTCGTCCTTGCCCAGGAAGTCCGGTACCCACTCCACAGCTGGAGACCACACCAGTTGGTGTGGCCAGGCACACGCTTGCGCCAGGGGTTGCGGTTTCGATCGCCAACACGATGGGTTCATTCATGTCATCCAATCTTGGTTGAGCTTGGCAGCCCAATGGTTGCCCTGTGGAATAAGAGTAATGGTGCGCTGTTCATCGTCACCCTCTTCAAGTGGGGGCAGGGCGATGTGAATATCTAATCGGTCGTTGGGAAGTGCCTCGTGAGCTGCATCGCCCCATTCGATAACCGCCACAGTATCTGGCGTGTCATCTAAGCCAAGCACATCAAGGTCATGGAGGGTGTCTAGCCGGTAAATATCCAGATGGGCGAAATCAATCCGATTACCGTTCGCATCTGTTCCTGAATAGTCCTTGCGCAAGAGAAATGATGGGCTCGTCAATGGCTCAGTGATATTCAGACCTTGCGCAATCCCTTGGACGAGACACGTTTTTCCCGCACCGAGATCACCGGCCAAGCTGAGGACGTCACCTTGTTCGATCAGCCCAGCAAGAACCTGACCGAACGCTTTGGTTTCTTCGGGTGATGTCGTTGTAATTGTGATCGTGTGGTCTTGATCAACCGGCATGCATACCACTTTGGGGCGCCCGGGCACATTCAGCAATGGCTATTGCGGTCACCTGGTCACCTTCACGGGTCAGGCTTACGTGGATAACCTCAATATCGAGACGGGTCGCAACCACCGTGGCAACCCCGGCAAGCAAGACTTCTGGTTTACCTGAAGCATTTCGATGGGTCCGAATATCCTGCCAAGCCATTTCACGGAACCCGGTGCCCATTGCTTTGGCAACGGCTTCTTTTAACGCGAAAGCCCCGGTCAAATACCTCACCCAGGGAGGTGACCCAATGGGCCCGCGCTGTAGTGCATCAGCCTGCTCTTGGGCGCAAAAGAGACGATCACGCACCGAGGGGGTTCGTTCGAGCACGGTCTGCATTCGAGAAATCGTGCTGGTGTCTATCCCAATTCCGTATATAGGCATAGGTACATCTATCTGCGAGGGTGCGGTCTTATTCAACCGTCACGGTTTTTGCTAAGTTACGTGGTTGGTCAACGTCACGGTCAAGGGCGTTCGCCACATGGAGGGCAAGCATTTGTACGGGGATGACGGCCAGTATCGGACTGGCTAATTCCATGGCTGCGGGTACCACGATAACGTCATCTGCGAGGGCACGAACGTCGTCATCGCCTTCCGTGACGATTGCGATTACATGAGCACCACGCCCCTTAACCTGTTCGATATTGCTCATCACCTTCGTTTTAACGGCCCCTTCGGTTGCAATCGCAATAACGGTCACACCGGGTTCGATTAAGGCGATGGGTCCATGTTTCATCTCCCCGCTGGCAAAGCCCTCAGCGTGGAGATAGCTGATTTCTTTGAGTTTGAGGGCACCTTCGAGCGCGATGGGCAGCCCATTCAACCGACCAAAGAACATCACGTAGCCGTGTTGGCTAGTGAGCCGGTTCACCAGTGCGGTTGCCAAGCTACCGATATAGGCGTCTTGGGCAAGTACTGTTTCCATCGCATCGGGCAAACTCTGAAGATCATCAAAGACCGCTTGGATTTCTTCAACATACAAGTTGCCCCGTGCTTGACCAATCCAAAGGGCGGCAACCATGAGGGCCACGATCTGGGTGGTAAAGGCTTTGGTGCTCGCCACGGCAACCTCTCGGCCAGCACGGGTGATAATCACCGAATCGGCCCCACGCGCCAACGTTGACCCCACCATATTCGTGACCCCAAGTGTGGTGGCGCCTTGGTCTTGGGCATATTGCATGGCCGCGATCGTGTCTGCCGTTTCGCCACTCTGGGAGATGGCAACAACAAGGGTTGCTTTGTTCACAATGGGATCGCGGTAGCGGAACTCGCTCGCAATTTCGACTTCTGTTGACAGGCGAGTCCAGTGTTCAAATGCTCTGCGGGCAACCAGGCCAGCGTGATGGCTCGTGCCACATGCCACAATGATGATTTTGTCGAAGGTCTTGAGTCGGCTGAGGTCAAAACTGACCTCATCGATGTGGACTTGGGTTCCGTCCCAGCGTCCAGTCATTGTGTCTCGAACGGCACGCGGCTGTTCAGCAATTTCTTTAGCCATGAAGGACGGGTAGCCGCCCTTTTCAGCTTCTTCGGCAGTCCAATCCACCTCGTAGGTATGGCCGGTGGCAGGAGCACCGTCCTGGTCAAAAATCTCCATGTGCCCAGGAGTGAGCATCGCCATATGGCCGTCAGGAACTGCCGTAATGTGACGGGTGTAGGGCAACAGTCCTGCCACATCGGAACACAGCACGGCTACATCGTCAGTTGTGCCAATCACCATCGGAGCGCCGTTGACTGCAGCAACAATTGTGTCGGGGTGATCATGGTGAATCACCCCGATGGCGTACTGTCCAGTGAGCACCTGGGTTGCTTGGCGCACCGCTTCTTTGAGGTCGCCGGTGTAGAGCGTGCCGATCAGGTGGGCAATGATCTCAGTATCCGTGTCACTCACTGGCGTGATGCCATGTTCTTCACGCAACATGGCGGCAACCTCAAGATGGTTCTCAATAATCCCGTTGTGAACCACGGCGAGCCGCTGGTCAGCCGTGGTATGCGGATGGGCATTCACCGTGGTGGGATCACCATGGGTTGCCCATCGGGTATGGCCGATTGCTGTTGTGCCTTGGGGTTGTGCATCGTCAACCACCTGACGGAGGTTCACGAGTTTGCCTGCCGCTTTATAGATCCCAAGGTGGTCCAACCCTGGTTCAATCGTGGCTAATCCTGCCGAGTCATACCCGCGATATTCAAGTGTTGCCAGGCCGTTTAGCACTGGCCCACTTGCATTCTCGTTACCGACATAGCCAACGATTCCACACATACACAGTCCTTTCCTCGGGCAACCTGTTCCTTGTTTAGGTTTTGGCCGCCTTTTGTTGTACCGGACTGACCAGGAGGTTCGCTACTTTCGAGCCTGGCTGTATTTGCCGTCACTCTCCATCTTGATGCCTTTGGCTGCCATCAATTCGCTCACGGTAACCAGCTGATAGCCCTTCTTTACAAGCTCAGGAATGAACTGCACGGCGGCTTGAGCCGTGGGGGCGTGAATGTCGTGCATCAGCACAATATCGCCATCTTTAGCACCCATGACCGCTTCAATGGTGGCCGGCGTTGAGCGCGTCTTCCAGTCCAGTGTGTCAACACTCCACATGATCGTGGGGTGCTTGGTAATACCACGCACCTTCTGGTCTACCGCACCATAGGGCGGGCGGAACACGGTTGGGGCACGCCCGGCTGCCTTGGTAATAGCCTCATCGGCACGTCCAAGCTGGCTTTCCACCCCGTCAGCGCTGAGTTTTGTCAACACCGGGTGGTCCCAGGAGTGGTTCCCGATTTCCATTCCTGCATCAGCAACTTGTTTCACGACTTCAGGGTGAGCATTGGCAGCTTTACCCAACATAAAGAACGTGGCCTTCGCGTTCGCTTTCTTCAACGCATCCAGCACGATATGGGTTGTTTCTGCGCTAGGCCCGTCGTCAAAGGTCAACGCGATCATGGGTTTACTCGGGTCTGCCTTAGAGACCGCAGCCGCTGGGAACGCCGCCGAGGCTACTTCATCAGATATTTCTTGAGGCCCACCCACCGCAATCACTGAGGAGATGGAACGTGCTTGGGCATATTGTTTTGCTTGTGCACTGATACCCTGCTTGCCTGCAAGCACAACATCAGCCTTCATCTTCGTAGCCAATCGGCTGGCCAGGAGTGTTTCAACGGGCTTTTCGGGATTCACTAGGACAACAGCGTCACGGTGCCCAAGGCTCGCTAACTGCACGCTCATGTCTGAACCGGGGCCGCCAAGTACCTTGCGGGTGGCCTTGACTTTATTGAGTAGGTCGTCACTAAATTGGTCTGGCCCCTGGTACACGACCTTTGGAACCTCTAGGTCGATCACGTTTTGTGAAGGTCCATTCGCATCAACAAGAATCACGGGCGCCTTGCGGCCACGTGCACCTGCAGATGCAAGTGCACTCGTCCCGTCGGTGGTGAGTACCACTTCATTTACGTCAATGCGGCTAACCACTTCTCGGTACAGCTTTTCTGAGGTTTCGAATCGGTTTTTTCCACCTAATCGAGAGGTGTGTGCTCCAAGTTCTTCAAGCTCACTCACAACCGAATCACCAATGGCGCGGGTGCCACCGAGTACAACAACTTCTCTCGGTGCCAGTCGAGTGATTTCTTCTTTGGTTTGGGCTGGCAACGCTTCGGGGCTCGTCAACAAAATAGGTGCATTAAGTAAGTCAGCCAGGCTTGTTGAACTAACGGCATCATCAACACCTTCATCAGCATTAACTAAAAACACCGTTTTGGCGCCATCGGGATACAACCGTTTGGAAATCGTTACTGCGGTGTCAATGGTGGTGGGGCCATAAATGCGGTCAACCTCAGCAGCCATGGAGGGCAATGTGCTGAGAAACGCAAAGATCAAGGCAACTGCAATACTAATGAGCCAAAGGGGGGAAGAAAATAACGAGGAGCGTTCAGCTCGCAACGTGGTTCGTATGCTCGACATATCGACCTCTATATAAACAGAATAGGTCGTGCCAGTCTGCCAGCTTCAGCGTCGAAAAGAAGCCTATCCACGTGTCCATTTGGTGAATTTTATTGCCTTTTTTGGGTAGATAACTTCCGGTAATCGGTTGTAATTCAGCGCATTCATCTCAATCTTTGGCAAGATGAAGCTATGGGACAATATTTTGGAACGGATGGCGTTCGCGGTATCGCCAATGCTGAATTAACACCAGAACTTGCCGTGGGTATCGGTCGTGCGCTGGTTCGTACCTTGCGTGAGGAAGGTACCTCACGAGCCAGAGTCCTTATCGGTCGAGACCCACGCGCCTCTGGTGAAATGCTTGGTGCGGCACTGACCGCGGGGATCTGTAGTGCTGGTGGCGATGCCTTGCAACTTGGCATTTTGCCCACCCCTGGGGTTGCCTATCTGTGTGATGCGCTTGATGCCGACGCTGGGGTGATGATTAGTGCAAGCCATAATCCAGTCCAAGACAACGGCATCAAGATCTTTGGCCCGAACGGCTTCAAGCTCAAAGATGAGGAAGAAGACCGTCTTGAAGAACTCCTTCAAATCTTTGATGAGGACCGCCCAGTTGGGGTAGACATTGGCCGTGAACGCAATATCGCAGGTGCCGTTGAGGTTTATCAAACCCATGTCATCCGTGCCGCTGATGGAACAGACCTCTCTGGGCTGCATGTCGTTGTTGACTGCGCCAATGGGTCGGCAAGCCAGATTGCGCCTGCGGTTCTGCGGCGGTTGGGTGCAACAGTCACTGCGGTTGGGGCGGTACCCGATGGGACGAATATCAATCACCGCGTGGGTTCAACACACCCAGAACACTTGGTTGAGCGGGTTGCCCAAAATGGTGCTGACGTGGGCATCGCCCACGATGGAGACGCAGACCGGCTTATCGCATGTACGTCCGAAGGCAAGCTGGTTGATGGTGACCATATTTTGGCCATCTTGGCTGCACAGCGTAAAGCCACTGTGGGTATCGACGGCGTGGTGGCAACCGTGATGAGCAACCTTGGGTTCATTCAGGCGATGGAACGCCTTGATATTCCAGTACATACCACCGCTGTTGGTGACCGATACGTGCTCGAAGAAATGCTGAACACCGGTTGGGTCCTCGGCGGTGAACAGAGCGGACACATTATCTCTCGTGACCATGCCACCACCGGTGACGGGATTCTAAGTGCGGTGCTCTTGCTCAGTGCGATGGTGAGGCAAGGGAAATCATTGGCCGATTTAGCTGCTGTGATGACCTCGCTACCTCAGGTGTTAATCAATGTGAAGGGCGTTGACAAGGACAAACTTGATGAGTGCACACCGGTTTGGGATGCGGTAACCATGGCTGAAGAACGCCTGGGCCGCGATGGTCGGGTGCTGTTACGCAAGAGTGGTACGGAGCCGTTGGTTCGGGTCATGGTTGAAGCTGACACGTCCGAACGTGCTCAAGCCGAAGCCGAAGCTCTTGTCAAGGTTGTGCGCGATTCCTTACCTGCGGTGTAATCACCTTCACATTTGATGTTCGGGTCTTGTTCTTTGGTGCTTTGCCTTTGGGCTTTGCGTTAGGTTTTCGTCTGGGAGGTTCCTGGTGCTGGTGTTGACGAACCCAATCACATTGCCCAAGCAAACTCGATAGCAATCTTGGTACACAAATGGGGAACACATCTTCGAGAGGTGGCGGTCGTAAATGGTCAGTCTGTCTGTCCAACGAACTAACTGAGAAAACGACGTGTTGAGATGAATAGGGCGACGAAGCGACCTGCACGCGTCAATTGGCAAGGGTTCTGGGTGGCTTGTGCGCTAGTACTCATTGGTGTGTTGATGGTTTGGTTGAGCCAACCCAAAGCAGGACCGGCCCCCGAAACAAGTGAGTCATCTCGCCAGAGCCATGTCACACCAGAACCTTCGCCGAGTACATCAACGAGCACAACACGGCCCGCTACACCGTCTGCACCACCATCAGTACCAACACCTGAGCCGGTGACCGTTGGGCCAGTGGTTGCACCCTTGCACGGCTTGACGGTGGATTCAGTTGATGACCTTGATGCGTTGGTTGCCAGTGTGTCGGCGTTGAGTCACCGCCCCACCTTGCGGATGGTATTTGAGGCTGACCGTTCACCGGCTGATTATGCGGCGGCAGTCACGGCGCTGGAACCATACGCTGATTTGATGGGGCTGGTGTTGGATTCAACTGCTATGGCTCAGCTATCTGTTCCTGAGGTGACCGCGAGAACCCAAGCTTTTGTGGATGCGTTTGCTCACCAGATAGCTATTTGGGAGGTGGGCAATGAGGTCAATGGTGAGTGGGTCGGTGCTGGGCCAGATGAGATTGTGGCCAAAGTGGCAGCGGCGAATCGGGTAGTTAAAGCTGCTGGAGAGCCGAGTGCGATCACCTTTAATTATTGGTCGGGACCAGATTGTTACGCAGAACCTTGGGAGGTGGGAGCTACGTTTGTCACCCATGTACCTGCTGATATGGCTGGTGCCGTTGATTTAGTGATGCTGAGCGTTTACGAAACTGCCTGTGACCCACCCCAACAACCCTCTGCCACCCAACTAGCCGGTGAACTGACCATGTTGGGCCAGGTGTTTGGTAACGCCAAGCTGGGGATTGGAGAGATTGGGGCCCAAGGGGTGGACGATGATCTGCCAACCAACCCAACCTTTGCCGAAAAAGAGCGTATTGCGCAACGGTATATGGGTATGGCACCCGAGCTGCGAGCGGCGCTGGGGGATCGTTTTGTTGGGGGTTGGTTCTGGTGGTACTTCGTTGAGGACGCCGTACCCAAGGACAAACCCGAGTCCCTCTGGCCGGTGTTAAACGAACTGGCATAGGTGGCCTACAACGGTGCCGTAATGGAAGAGTTTGTTGAGCTGTGAGGTTCGTCATGGTCATTCCATCAGCTGTGCACAAGCACCTATGCTCTTGATATGGCCGAACCCATTTCAACCTCTGGTGAGCCTGCACGTATTGGGTCTAGCAATCACCGTGCAGGGCGGTATGCGCCGTCACCGTCTGGGGCGCTACATATTGGGAATCTTCGTACAGCATTGTTAGCGTGGGCGTTTGCTCGTGCTGAGGGCAGGCCGTTTGTGGTGCGCGTTGAGGATATTGACGATTACAAAACCCGTGATTTTGGGCTTCAACAGCTTGAGGATTTAGCTGCTCTTGGTCTGGATTGGGATGGTGAGGTGGTGTGGAGTTCATATCGCCATGCGCACTACCAACAAGCTATTGAACAGCTCACCAGCGCGGGGCTTACCTATCCGTGTTATTGCTCACGTAAAGACATTTTGGAGGCACCTCGCGCACCCCATGACCCACCGGGTACGTATCCGGGAACGTGTGCGAACCTCACCGAAGATGAACGTGCTGAGCGCCAGGCCACCCGTGACCGTCCGCCGGCGATTCGAGTGCGCACCAACCGTGCCCAAGTTGAGGTAACCGACCGGCTGCATCCACCCCAGGTGCAAGTATTGGATGATGTTGTGATTCAACGCTTTGATGGCACTCCGGCTTATAACCTCACAGTTGTGGTTGATGATCACCTTGATGGGGTGGGGCAAGTGGTGCGTGGCGATGACCTGCTCCCGGTGACTGGCCGCCAAATCTGGCTTGCCCGCCATCTTGGTATTCCCGTGCCGGAATATGCACACGTGCCGTTGGTGCTCAACCAAGCCGGGCAGCGCCTTGCGAAGCGTGACGGTGCGGTAACCCTTGCGGACCGTCTGGCGCTCGGTGAAACAGTGGGTGATGTGATTGCTGCGATGGCTACAAGCCTGCATCACTCTCCGACCCGAACCGCCCAAGCCTTTCTTGATGCCTTCAACCCGACCCTGCTCCCCCGAACCCCTTGGGTGTTCGCTTGACTGCATTTGTTAAATTCATTTCAAGTGTTGGGTTAGACGCATAAAAACGCTTCTAGCCCAACACCTTAAAGAGATTCATGGCGAAAAGAAGCGCCCCTGGCAGGAATCGAACCTGCGACGCACGGTTTAGGAAACCGACGCTCTATCCACTGAGCTACAGGGGCGGCGCGCCCATGGTAGCGGCGGTTCCTGAACCCCAACCACACCTAACCGACGACTCTAGACCCGAGCTACAGGGGCGGCGCGCCCACGGCAGCGGCGGTTTTCTTTGGGTTAAAAGGGGAAACCTTCCCGGCGGCTATTACGGCATTTGCTGCGTTGGGTGCGGTTGTTGCCCAGTTTTTAAAGAAGTAGGTGCACCTCCCGAACCGTTGGCCCTCCTGGGTTGACTACGCATGCGAACGGTGTGTGCTGAATTGGGGTGGGGAGGGCAGCATGTAGCGCATGAACGCTGCACAAGACTCGATGCCTTCACAAGACTCGGTACCTGCACAGCCGGTGGCAATAACCGCCGATGACACAAGCCACCTGTACACCATTCTTGTGGCCTTGTTCACGCCACTGTTGTTGATTAGTAACATCGCGGCCACGAAAGGTGTTGTGCTCTTTGACTGGCTCATCACTGATGGGGCGTTCTTTATTTTTCCCCTTGCCTATGTGATGGGTGACGTGATTACAGAGGTCTATGGCTTTAAGGCGATGCGCCGAGCGATGTGGTTGAGTTTTACGGTTGCGGTTGCTGCCACACTGATTTTTACGATCACCTTGGCATTACCGGCTGCTTCGTTTTGGGATAATCAGGAGGCGATGCAATCGGTTATTGGGTCGGTGCCTCAGATTCTTGTGGCGTCATTGGCGTCCTATGTGACTGGTACCACCCTTAACGCATTCACCATGACCAAACTGAAAGCACGTCATGGTGAAAAGAACCTGATTGTCCGCATGATTAGTTCTACCGTTGTGGGTGAAGCGGCGGACACGACCGTCTTTTGTGTGATTGCGGCAAGTGTGATTGGCATTTCAACGGTGGGCCAATTCTTCAACTATGTGCTTGTTGGTTTCTTGTGGAAAACCTTGGTTGAAGTGGTACTTCTTCCGGTTTCTACGCGCGCAATCGCATGGGCAAAACGGGTAGAACCCTCTTATACCGGCGTGTCAGAACGCAATTAGCGCTTGTCTGCGCTATAAAAACGGCCGAGGAATTCAGTGCGATATTCGGGATAGTTTCCGTCGATGATTGCTTGGCGGGCGTCAGCCACCATCCGCACCGTGAATGCCACATTAAGTACGGTCAATATCACATAGCCTAATATCTCATTGCCTTTAAAGAGGTGATGGAGATAGGCCCGTGAATACGCACTCCCATACGGGTGTGTGGCTGTGGGATCCAACGGTCCGTGGTTGTGTTTACCTACCGCCTTTTTCACGTTGATTTTCCCATCGAGGGTGTACACAAACCCCCGTCGTGCCATGCGCGATGGGTTCACACAGTCAAAGGTGTCTATCCCTGCGTCAATGGCGGCAAATACGTCGTCTGGTTCACTAATACCGAGCATGTGCCGAGGTTTGTCCTCAGGCAGGCTAGAAGTGGCCCACCCCACAATCGTGCCCAAAAGGTGCTTTTCAAATGCACCGCCGATGCCGTATCCACCAAACCCACGTAACCCGTCGGCCTCAAATGATTGGCTTAACGCTTCAAGGTCGCTAGCACCTTTGCGCCGCAAATCTTCGTGGTTCGCCCCTTGGACCACACCCCACAAGCTCTGGAGTGGTTTGTTAGCACGGGCTTGGGTTTGGCGGTTGTGCTCTTCCAAGCAGCGCTTCGCCCAGGCGTGCGTGCGTGCTAACGCTTCCTCTTGATAGCTTCGGGTATTCACTAACGCGGTCAGTTCATCAAAGGCCATCATCACGTCAGACCCCAGCGCATGTTGAATCGCAATGGCTTTTTCGGGGGTGAACCGATGATAGGACCCGTCGATATGACTTTTAAACGTCACGCCGTCATCATCTACTTGGGCGTTGCGTTTACTTTCTGCGGCTATCACTTCGGCTTCTGGCACGTTGGCATCCATTGCCAGAAGCTTCCCGAACCCAGCCCCAAGGCTCATCACTTGAAAGCCACCAGAATCGGTGAATGTCGGTCCATCCCAGCGTTCAAATGCGGCAAGCCCGCCCGCAGCGTCAACAACATCGGGTCCGGGCTGCAAATACAGGTGATACCCATTGCTTAACACTGCTTGGGCACCCGTGGTACGCACCTGATCCATTGTGAGGGTTTTAACGGTGGCCTTTGTACCCACAGGGATAAAGGCAGGGGTTTGCACACTCCCGTGCGGTGTTTCTATCACCCCTGCGCGGGCGCTTACCCCTTCGACTGGGGCAACTTGGGGACAACGTTCAATGATTGAGAAAGATAGATCTGTAGCCATGAACCCTAAGAATCAGATAGGCAAATTAACTAAATGCTATCCGGTCAAAGTGTTTTAAGGCAGCAAATGTGATGCGGTCCGCTTCGATAGATGGGTCTTTAAGGCCGATAGAAATTGCGGTATTGATTGCGCTGAGAAGCATGGGGGCGGCAAGGTCGATGTCTAATAGCTCGTCGATAACGCCGCTTTCTTGGCCGTGGGCGAGTGAGGCTTCAACGAGTGCAACAAAACGCTGGCCACGTCGCTCCACCACCTCTTGTGCTTCTGGGAGCCATCCCACATAGGTCAGTACGATTCGGCCCACAGGGTCCGCAGTCTGAAAGGCGATATAGAGCATGATCCGTTTGGATTCTTGCTGCCGGTAGGTTTCAAAGTTCTCTATTGGCTGCCAGATGGCCTTATCCAGTCGGTCGTAGTACGACTCAACAACCGCAGCTTGAATCGTGCCCTTCGACGGGAAGTAACGGTACAACAAGCCCATCGAAACGCCAGCTTCTTGTGCGATTTCCTCAAGCTCGATTCGACCTTCATTACGGACAAAAACCGTCGTGGCCGCTTTCAATATTCGTGATTGTGTCATCTGGCCTTTAGGGCCAAAATGCCGGTCCATCGAGCTCCTTCGTGCGTATTGCTCCAACAAGCATGGCTTGGTTGTAACCCGCGGAAGTAAAAATGAGATTTACTTTTGCTTACATACAGGTTGTCGGCGCGATTTCTGATAGCTCAATAGCAATCTTCAAGCGTTGTTCATGTTCTCTCTATACTCAAGACCATGATCGCTATTTCACGCCCACGCCGTACGTGTTTGTCTATGCCTGCGTCAAACCCTAAGATGCTGGCTAAGGGAGCCACTTTGGCTGTTGACGAGTGTTTTATGGACCTCGAAGATAGCGTGGCACCTCACGCAAAGGAACTAGCACGACAGAACGTAATTGCAGCCTTACACGAGGTCGATTATGGGGATCGAACCGTGGTTGTTCGGGTGAATGCGGTGGATAGTCCCTGGCATGTTCGTGATGTTGAAGCGGTGGTTACTCAAGGGGGTGACGTTCCGGTAGCGGTGATGGTCCCCAAGGTTGAAACCGCCGAGGATGTGGTATTTGTGGACCGTTTACTCAGCGCATTTGAGCGTGAGGTTGGCCGGCCCACACCGCTAGGCCTGGAGATACAGGTTGAAACCGCCAAGGGCCTCACCAATGTGCATGCCATTGCGAATGCCAGTCCGCGTATCGAAACGTTGGTATTTGGCCCTGGCGATATGGCTGCCAGTTTGGGTATGGCGTCAGTCACCCAGGGTGCTCGGGTTCCTCATTATCCTGGTGACCCGTTTCATTATGCGATGCACCATTTGCTGGTAGCTGCACGCGCGGCGGGGTTATCAGTGATTGATGGACCCTATGCAGGGATTCATGACGCAGATGGGTTGCGTACCGTGTCAACCATGGCTGCTGCGCTGGGATATGACGGCAAGTGGGTGTTACACCCGGACCAAGTAGGCATTGTGAACACAGCATTCACCCCTACGAAAGAGTCCTATGACCAGGCAAAACAGCTTGTTGCAGCCTATCGAGAGAGCCTTGATAGTCAGGGACGAGGGGCCATGATGCATGGAGAAATTATGGTGGATGAGGCCAGTGCAAAAATGGCTCTTGGCATTATTCAACGTGGTGAAGCAGCCGGATATAGTTGAAAACTCTTTAAACGGTTAAGCATTTGCCTTGTTTACCCGTGTAATAACAAGTACTAATGGACATTAACTTCTTCAATCTTAGGAATGGCCCAGAACATGAGTAGTGGACAATTACGGGTAGCAGGTATTCAGATCGGAACCGTGTGGAATGACGTTTCTGCCAACCTTGCTGCAAACGAAGTATGGATTAATCGTGCGGGTGACTATGACGCCGGGCTTGTGGTGTTGAGTGAGTTATTCTCCACAGGTTTTATTCCTGAACATATTGAAGCTCAGCGTGAGGACGGCCAGGTGCTCTCCTGGATGCAAACCCAGGCTGCCGCCAATGATTTGGTTGTAGCGGCCACAGTATTTATGCAGCGTGCCGACCGTGAACGCCCCACCAACACCTGTGTATTTATGGGTCCTGACGGCATCCTCGGCATGTATGACAAAGCACGTCCGTTCTCCCTGGCCGGTGAGGGGGCGCTTATTGAAGCTGGTACACAACCGTTGACCGTTGATATTGATGGGGTTCGTGTCACTCCGTTTGTGTGCTATGACCTGCGCTTCCCCGGTTTGTTCTGGAATACAGCCTTGACAACGGACCTGTTTATTATTCCGGCCAACTGGCCAAGCAGCCGGGCAGAACAGTGGACGGCACTGTTACGTGCACGTGCCATTGAGACGCAGGCCTATGTGCTTGGTGTAAACCGGATTGGAGCCGATGGCAATCACATTCGCCACTCAGGTCAGAGTGCTGTCTTTGATCCGATTGGCAATCAGGTTGTGGCCTTCGGTGAACAAGAAGGCCTTGTCATTGCCGATGTGGACGCCAACCGTGTTGAGCGTTTGCGTGAACAATTTCCAATTCGGAATGACCGGTAACGGGTAATTGAGGTCAAAATCAGATAGCGTGCTTGTCAAGCACGCTATTTTCATGTCCAAAGGTTCATATAATGCGTTCACGTCGTTTTTCATCGTTTTCAATTCGTTCACTGAGTGTCCTCCTCGTTCTGACCGTGGGGTTGGCTGGTTGTACGGGCGCTGATCCGTACAATGGCGATGATTACGCGTTCCCATCCATCAGTGAGATGTCCTCTCGTATGCCGCGTGCCTCAGACGTCAACGCAGCCAACGTTCGTAATGGGCTGAATGAGTTGCTTGCACACGACCGTCCCTCTCCTGAGCAAGTCAGCGAGTTGACCCGTATCGCTGACCAGGTGGTTTCTTCGGCTGCCCAACGTCTGGGCACGACGCCAGAAGCATTTGAACAGATGAGCCCCAAGGAAGTTGCAGAACTTGTTTACCAGGCCAATGTTCAAAGTAACCATGCGATTGAAGCAAGTTTGCGTCAGTTAGAGGCCATGACCCCCAAACAGCGTGCGCTTGTTGCACAATCAGCGCAGACAGCCATTAGCGGTGCGTTGGGCTCTGTAGCCCAGCAGGCTCAATCTGCACTTGGCAACCGCGCCGGTGTGGTGCGTATCGGGGTGAATGAACTTGGTGGATATGCCGCCAGTGCCGCCTATCTGTGGGTGTATTTGCTTCAATTAGCGGGATACACAACGCATGTTGAGGTTGTCTCCGGGGCTGAGCTTGCTGAACGGCTGAATGCGAACGAGCTGGACATCACATTTGAAGCAGTTCCTGAGTTTCTTGCGTCTGAAACCGCAACACTTGGGGTGTGGAGTGAAGGCCGACTCAATGTGCAAGGTCGTGCAGACTTACGTGCTGATATGCCAGAAGTTGCTGATGGCCTTGACCGGTTTGCACTTGATAAAGCGCAAATGCGTTCCCTCGCCGCTGTGGTGTCAACACGCGGGGTTGCTGACCCGGTCACTCAAGAAGCAGCCGTTCAGCTCTGGATTGTTGATCACCCCGAATTACTGAAACGGATCGCGGGCCAATAACCACCTGGCAGCGCTTGGCTCACAGGGCCAACATCACACCTACTGCAGGTGAGATATTGGTCTGGTGCGTCACTGGGTGAGCGTCCACACCGCACTGTCTGGAAGGGCAGCCTGGCCGCCGTACACTGCGATACAGTCCAGGATGTAATGGCTCCGTAACCAGGTACCGAGTTCTGCCGTCGGTGTTTCCTCAACCAAGATTAGGTCTCGGTTAGTGGTTGCGGCATGAACACCGCCACTCAGGGCATCAGGGAAGTTGTTGAGACTTGCTAGGGCCATGGTTTGGCTACGTTCACCCGGAAGCCGGTCAACTAGGGTGCGTACGTCCTCTACTGGAACTGTCTTGATTCCGTTGAGGTGTGTCCACTCGTCTCCGACCACGGTGATGGGTGTTGACGGATAGTTCGTTTTGGCCCAGGCGATACCTGCGTCACCAATGACCATGAGACCACCGTCACGGGCGGCACGGCTACTCGTAATCAAGCCAGGGGCGAAGGTATGGCCTGATACCACAAAAACACGGCTAACTTGCTCATCGGTTACTGTTCCGAGGTGTGTTGCTTGTTCGGCGAGGGCGATTGCAGTCTCGACACGGGTTTCACCGGCGAGCCGTACAACGTTGAACCCCAGTTCACTGATGCTTTCTTGTACCCGTTCACTCAGGGCACGCTGACCACCGGCGAGATAGACAGTTGAACCCGGACGCAGCACACGTTGCAGTTCGTGTTTCACCATATGGTGAAGAAAATCGCCTGGTGTAATCAGAATCGCAGTACCCGCACGCACAGCAAGTGGCGTTGCGGCTTGCGCATCAGCAAAGTCATCGGCTGTGGCAACAACAATACGGTCACGAAGTTGAGCGTACGGAATCAAACTCCGGCTAATCGCTACTGAGGTTTCCACACGAGAATCACCCTCAAAGCGCTGTAACTGCTGCATTAGCTCTGCCTTCAACACTTGAGGCATCAAGATGAGCGTAATAATGATGGCAAGCGCAGCGAGCGCCTTAACTGCATTAAGGCGCCGAGTATGCGAATACGGAGTAGCCATTTATACCTTTATCGGCGTTTTGGGGGGAACTTAAAGAAAGGACGCTCTTAAAGTTAGAAAAGTTCCTCAAACTCAGTGTTTTTACCTGATTCCTATTCAGTTCTTTTGCATTTCCCTTGGTTATCGCCTTGAAACCAAGGGAATAGGTTGTCCAGATAACGCTTACCCTTCGGGTTTAATCAGCGTTTCGAGATTCGTTGAGATACCAGGCAGGTCCCTGATCACGGGAGCTTCACCATCTTTAGCCATAACATCGCTCATCCACGGCACCAGGGAAGCCACTGGTGCATACATATCGGGAGCAAACCCACAGGCCGCCCAAGGGTAGTCCTTCACGATGTCGTGTTTGCTTACGATGCTGATAGACCCGGCGCTTGCGATACCGACTTGGACGAGTTCCCCACGATTATCTACCACAAGCGGTCCACCCGAATCGCCCATACAGAGGCTATCTCTTGCGGGAGTTCGCCAGGTGGGATCAAATACTGGTCCAGCACAGATATGGCCGGTCGCATGGCCGAGGGTGCACGCTTCACTTCGCTGTAATGGCACCGGCAGCAACATGCCTGTGTGGTCTGGCTCAAATGCCCATTCCCACTCCCTGCCTTCGCGCACAAGCTCGTGGGCACCCCAACCGAGATAGAACGCTTGGGTGTTGAGTGGGGCGCCTTGCCCTACGACGGGTAATGGAGTTGCCCCCGCAATCGGTTTCTCTAGTCGAATCAACGCAAAATCAACTGAGGGTGGCCATCGATTCCATTCTTTCTTGGCGGTGTAGGCCTCATTGGTGAACCAGCCGGTTGCAATAACCCCCTCAAATGGCCCAGAATCCCCATACGGGTAGACGCTGATACGGTCATAGGGCACGTCGGGGCCACGGGGGTCATCTTCGGTGCTTTGAACACAGTGGGCTGCCGTAAGGACATAGTGCGGGCTAACTACACTGCCCGTACACGTATTGACGGTGCGTGACTGACGAAACATGCCACGAATCATGACGATGTGGCTCGTTCGTTCGTCGTTGACTCGAACACCTGATGGAGCACTCGTCACACTGCCATCACCGGGAGGATCTACGGGCAATGCCTCGTTGTCGTCCATGCGCACGGCGGGCAAATCCGGCACGTTAGGCAATGCCGGCAGCTCTATTGCTCCATCGTTTCCTACTCGACCGGGGTTGTGTTGTTGACTATTACCGCCCGCCGGTGGTTGTTGAAGATTGGCACTATCACCGGCAACAGTGGGCACCCCTTGGGGAGCCGTCGGTTCAGTGTATCCCCAAAACGGATCCCAACTCGCTAGTCGCAATCCAGCACCCAAGAGCACCACACCGGCAAGCACCGAAATCGCACCGGGGAACCAGGATCGTTCTTTGTGTCCGTAGGCGCTATGAATCCGATAGGACGGGCCGGAGAATTGTTCGCCCCAGGCACTTGGCCGTTCCGGTATTGGGCCACCGTAAGCAGGTGGGGTTGGTGTGGCGGCAGGAAACGGCGGTACTGCGGCAATAGGCGGCGGTACGAGAGGTTGAGGAGCCGCTTCTTGGATAAAGCGACGGGGAGGTCGGGGTAAATGCACGTCAGTTCAGCCAGAGATGATAAAAAGCATCACATAATGCTTTATCCGCTATGCACACAAATGATGCATCAGCGGTTGGGCTCATCCCATCGAGTTGAGCTGCAATATCGGCACCATTTGTTGCAGGGTTAGTCAACAAGATAGGAGCGTCGATATCGGCAGCCAAACCACTGGCCGCAAAGCCACCGTGCCAGGCGCCAGGATCAAATCCGTCAAGCACTATGACACTTTGTGTGGGGCTGGCTGGTTGTGCGAGTAATTCTGCAGTTTTTGTTCTATCGGCTCCCATAGCCTGCCCCACTCTAGGAACCAATCCGGCTACTTGAAGGCGAACCTGATAAGAAATGGCCGCAGGACCACCAACAATGACCACTTCTGGACGATTTTTTAACAAATTCATGGCTGGCGCACTGAGCGATTCAGTGCTAGTCAGAAGTACCGGCCAGTTGCGCCTCGCAGCGGCCGCCCCAGCGGCCAAACTATCAGCGAAGGCTGAACTGCCATTACCAAATGCACGCAGTAGGTAGGCGCCGCTTCTGCTGGAAAGGTTTGTATCTAACCGACTGGCAACAGCACCAGCCGTTGAGAGACGGTCTGGTCCGGCTATGCGATCTACTTGGATACCTAGCGTACGTGCCTGATGAAGCACCGTATCCGCAATGATGGCAGGTCCGCCCAAAACTGTGATACGGCGTGTGCCCATAGCTTGGAGCTGGGCAATCACCGCATTGGGCAAGATGTTGCGGTCAGTAAAGAGCAGCACTGAATTGCGTTGGAGTGCTGCGCTCGAAAGGGCATCTGCAAAGGATGTATTTGACGCCAGTAATACGTGCTGCCCGACGGCGGGGTTGCGGGCGAACCGTGCGCGAGCGATTTGAAGCGCAACCCGAATACCTTGCCCTGGATCACCTTTGCTTGGAGGGGTCCGTAAATCGACACCGCCACGTGGGTTGGAGATGTCGAGGGTGTTGGCGCCGTTATCGCTCATGAGGGGCAGGGTAATGGTCATGAGGTCCGGCCCAATCACGCGAGTAAGAAATCCAAGGTGATGGCGCAAACTGGTGGCAATGGTTGGCGCAAATCCGCAGCGTTCGTTCGGTCTGGTGTCAGCCCAAGAGGGGTTGGCGTGCATGATGGATGAGCGTGATTCCACCCCGACCACGCCGAATCGACCGTTTGTCAGCACACCTAGGGGGCTTCCGCTGTCTCCTGTGCAAAAATCCTCGTTTGGTGACAGGAGGTTAGGTTCCCACGGTTTGCCCGCACACACTATCGCCTCATTTTGGTTGCCTCCCGAACACAGTGTGCGCGCTTGAACGGGCAGGTCGATTGCGAGGGCAGCGTTGTCTGCGGTACGTGTCCAGGTATGGTCGGCAACGTTGAGGTTGTGGCGACTAAAGGCCACACCAACTAACTGATTGTCGGATGGGAGACCCGCAACCACGACAGGGACGGGCTGTACATCTGGAGGCAGGTTGGGGACATGGAGCAGTACGAGGTCAGTAGAGGGGTGTTCTCCGCTCGACTGAATGTCGGACATACTCTCGATGCGATCAACGTTTACACCAGCTTTACGGCGTGATGTGTCTAGCGGAGTTGCATAGACCTGGATTCCTATCGTGGCTCGGCTGAGACAGTGAGCACTTGTTGCAACCCAGTTATTGCTGAGGGCGGTACCGCCACACCGGTAGGCCTTTTTGTCATTGTTGAATGTAAGCACCTGGACGAGGCCGTAGCGACCAGGATCAGGAATGATGCGCCCACCAACAATTTTGGACCCACCCATCTGGTCATCAGGTGTCGGATAAGTCATCCCATCCTGCATATTGGCAACTGCCTGATCATCTCGGAGTGGCGCATGGGCACTCACTGGAGGAGCCGAAGAAAGAACCGTCATTAATGCGGTGGCCAGGCTTAACAGCAAGAAGGAGAACCCTGCCGTGGGTTCTCTGTGCGTAGTATCAGGCTGAGACACTAAGTTATTCTCCGTAACACCGTCACTCATTCCTAAGACACTTACTAGCTTCTAAGGACGCTATATGTAATCAGAATATTACGGTACAAATAAATTTACGCCCCCGTCAACGGGGGCGTAAATCGTGCAGTTACAACTAGTTGCTCTCAGAAGCAGCCATGGAGGCGGCATCAGAGGCAGCGTCAGAAGCAGCATCAGCAGCTTCAGAGGCTTCGCTCATTGCATCGCTTGCAACGGCTTCAACGCTCACGGCAGCTTCAGAAGCATCAGTAGCAGCAGAAGCAGCGTCAGAAGCGGCATTGGTGCTGTTGGTGCCAGAGCATGCGGCAAGCATGGCTGCAGACGCAAGAGCAAGAGCAAGAATACGAAGGTTCTTCATTTTGGGTTGTCCTTTCAGATTGGTTGTCCGATTCCCAACATACTGCATTAGCGAATTAATTCTAGTACCTATAAATAGCCTGTTTTACCATTTCTTAACTATTGCCCTCATACCTAAAACTTCTCTTTACATACTCATCTGATGTTTAGAAAGTTGGATTTGAACAATGTCCTTTTATATATAGGCAGAACCCCCGCTAATGCGGGGGTTCTTAATGCTATTCAGCGTTTAAAGGTTTAAAAACCTTTGGGCTGATTTAGCGGTACATGAACTTGAACTCAGCGGGAGTACCAGGCTTCAAGGTCGGAGCCTTGGTAGTAACAGCACCCTGCTGGAACTTCACGGTGTATTCGATGTCGTTGACTGCATCCTTAAGCGGAGCCTGCAACTTGATCTCGAAGGTCTTGGTCTGTGCATTCTCACCAACGGTGGCGGAGGTGCCAGCAACGGCCTTCAAGGTTCCACCAGTCTTGGCTTCGACGGTGATCTTATTCATATCAACCGCACCACCATCGAACTTGTCAGAGTCCAACGTGACAACCAGGGTGTCATCGGTTGCGTCACCATCATTCACGATGTCGGTCTTGCGCTCAACCTTGGCGATCGCCAGGGATTCTGGAATCTTTGTTGTCTGGAGGGCGTTGGCTGGAACAGCGTTTGCACCTGCAGCACCAAAGTCACCGAAGTCGGAGATCTCTTCACCAACGGTCTGGCTGACGGCAAAGTCGTACTTGCTGTCGGCATCAAGACCAGTGACCTTCACCTCAACCGACTTGTCAGCAAGCTGCTTGACATTCGGGAAGGTGCGGTTGATGGTGAACTTGGCTTCATTGGTCTTGTAATTAAGGCCGTTCATGGTTTCGCCAGCAGGGGTGAGCTTGAAGGCCTTCACGGTAACCGTGGCACCATCCTCAACATTGCTGAGCTTCAAGGTAATGGTGTCCTGGGTTGGGGCATCCTTAGTTGAAACTTCAACACCAGGAGCAACCGGAGCAGCATCTTCCCACACGATGGTGGAAGGAATGGTCTGCTGACCGTAGTACAAGGTGCCGTTATCAGCAGCCGTAGCCTTCAGCTTGTCACCCTTGGACAGTTCCTTCATGAAGGTCGTGAAGTCAACACGGTTGTTGTTGGCAACAGCGTCCTTGTACAACAAGTCGATTTCCTTGAAGGTCAAGGTGCGCTTCTTGTCACCCTTCTTAACCACCAGGGTCTTGGCTTCCTTGTCGACGGACTCAATATCCCAGTCACCGATCTCAACCTCACCCAGGTACTTGCCGTTTTCAAGGGCAATGGG
The DNA here is from genome assembly GCF_036336025.1 of Stomatohabitans albus. Classification (NCBI taxonomy): domain Bacteria; kingdom Bacillati; phylum Actinomycetota; class Nitriliruptoria; order Stomatohabitantales; family Stomatohabitantaceae; genus Stomatohabitans; species Stomatohabitans albus. The sequence continues at coordinate 962,150 of NZ_JAYKKE010000001.1, read as the reverse complement.
GCTCACGTGGATGGGGCCACCCATACCAACAACCTTGGGGTTTTCGCCGTCAACAGCGGTAATGATTGGAATGACGTAACCGTTGCCGTTTTCCTTGTCAGCCTTGACGGAGAAGGAGATCTTGCCGGCAACTGCCTTGACCTTCACGTCATTGGCGTTGGTGGCAACGGCACCGTTCACAACGCTGATGCTGGCTTCTTCGGACTTCTGAGGACGTTCATCGGTACCCAGGTCGAGTACGATATTGCCCTTTTCGTCCTTCTTACCCTTGGCCAGGGTGATCGTGTATTCCACGTCAGCGGCAGCTTCGGCAACCTCGTAGGCACGGCTTGGGGCGTTGGTGGCAGCACCAACCAGCTTGGCCATGTCAGTTGGGGTCGTCTTCAACGGAAGGACCGCAGCGCTGTCAGCAAGCATGACGTTCTTTACGGCAGCACCCTGCTTGTCAGCAACAACCTTGCACAGGGCGTCGTTGACGTAGGTACCGCAGTAGCCGGTGACACCGGTGGCGGCAGGACCAGCAAGGGCCAATTCAGCCTCAGACAGGGTCTGAGCCTTGTTGGTCAGCACAACTGGAGCACCCAGGTTGGCAGCGCTCAGTGCAGCAGCGAAGCCATTGTGGAAGCCGTTCACATCGGAGTAGCCTTCGACGACGGTGACCTTACCGGTGTTGTTCCACAGCTTGGCCAGCGCAACGGCAGTTTCACGACGGCTTTCGCCGGAGGCACGGGTGGTGTCAGCGACGATGTTCTTAATGGCGGTGAAGGTGGAGTCGGCAACGGCGGAGGGACCACCAGCAACGATGACCTTCTTGGTCGCAGCCTTCTTGAGGTATTCCTCAACGGCTGGGTGCAGGTTGATGGTTTCTTCCTTGCCGTCCTTCATCACCTTGTAGGGCTGAGGAACGAGCACGACCGGGAAACCGGTGCGAGCGGCAAGAGCGCCAGCGGCAAGGGAGTCGGCGTAGTCATCGGAACGAGCGATGATGACGGTGTCGTCCTTGGCCTTGGTCTTTTCAGCCAATGCGATTGAGGTTTCGACGCGGCTTGCGCCTTCAACGCGGCTTACTTCGGTGACACCAGCAACCTTGGCGAGGGATTCAGCAATGCTCTTGGAGATGGCTTCTTCGCCACCAAGCACCGTTACCTTGGTAGCACCAAGGGAGGTGATGGTCTTGACGGTCTGCTCATCAAGGCCAGCCTTGGCATCAATGAACAACAGCGGAGCCTTCATGGTGCCCTGAAGGGCGCCAGAAGCAAGGCTGTCAGCAAATACAGCATCGGTGGTGACAAGGACGTTTTCGGCCTTACCCACCTTGGAAGCCCAAAGGGCGCTGATTTCGACTGGATCCTTGACCTTGTCAGCAGAAAGCTTCAGGTGTTCGAGGGTCTTGGCAGCCGGCGCCTGAGCGAAGGCAGCGGCGGGAAGGATGCTGAGCAGCATTGAGCTTGCACCCAGCAGAGCGAGAGAACGCTTTTTAGACATAGAAAAGGCCTCCTGAGCCTGTTCGGGGTCGCACTTTAGGGGTGAACCTGTCACACACCCGACCCGTTCGACCGGGTCGGCTGACGTTGGTCAGAGCGACTCGGCTGTGGGACTTGGTGCCCTTCGTGCGATATGGATTTCATTAAACCGTTGCGGCGTTTGCCGCTTTGGCATGTTGGATAGGACGCACCGGCACAAGTTGCAGTTACGGGTAACTGAAACATTTTTTTGCGACGGTAACAAAACCTGTCATTCAGGAGGTTATGGGCACTGTCAACACTATGCAACACCTAAAAAACGAAAAAACAGGATTTATTCAGGAGTTTTGCCCCAATCCGGCGCGACACATACCCGTCGGAACAGAGAAGACCGCCCAGCGCTGAGGGGGGTGGTTAGCGCTCGGGCGGTCTGGGTTTTGACTATATAACAGCGGCCAACGTTTGTCTAGGCTTCTGACTCTTCAACATCAATAACTTCGGTTACTGATTCACTCGCTGTGGCACTGGGATCCAGCTCTTTGGCTTTGTCCGCTTCAAGTTGCTTTTCATCGGCCGCCCCCATACCAAGCTGTGCACGAATTTCATCTAGCTTGTTGGTGGCCTGGCTCGCCATTGCGGCACGTTCTACTTCAAGCATGCGTCCTTCTGGACTTGCCGCATCAAGCTCTTGGTATCCACGTGCCCTGGCATAGCGTGCTTCGATTTTGGCTTCAAGCTCATCAAAGCTCGGCCCTTCGATACCAGCGGTCACGGTCAGCGTTTGCATCGCATCATTCACGGTTTCTTGCATCTTGGCCTGGTCAATCTTGCTCAACAATTTCTGTTGCTGAGCAAGCCGCTCTTGCATCTTTTGGCCATGTTCTGTTACCGCGGCCTTAGCCTGATCAGACGCCCGTGCAGAATCCAAACTCAACTGCTTCAACGAATCCACTTCGCCTTCAAGGGCCACAAGTTTGGTCGCAAAGGCCTGGGCTGCTTCGGTGTAGTCAGCTGCTTTAGCCTCATCACCTTCAGCTGCCGCCTTATCAGCCATCAGCACGGCTTGACGGGCAGATGCGGTGGTCTTCTCAACCTCATCAATCTTGCGGTTGAGCTTTGCTTCGATCTGCTTTTGATTTGCAATCACCGTAGCGGCTTGGTTACGCAACGTCTGGTGCTGGTGGCGGGCTTCAGCCATTGCCTGCTCAAGCTGCACCTTGGGATCAGCGTTGGCCTCAAACGCACTATTGGCGCTGGCAAACAGGTAGTTAAACCACTTTTTAATTGTTTCAAACATGTCGATCCTTAACAGATGGGTGCAGTAATGGTCTTGGACGAGCGTACTTTATTTATGAGGCGTGTGACACAAGAGGGAAATCACTGAATCCCCTAACTGTAAATCAGGGTAATAACCACCTGCGATTACCAATCTACATAAAATCTCGTACAACAAACGTTGGCACCACCTTTACGGAAGGGCAACGCAACGCCACACCGCATGAACCCGCGTATACGCAAACCCCTATATATAAAGGAGAGGGTTCACACCTAGACCACATGTTCGGGGCGTGCCACAGCCAACTAAGGGCGAGAAACGAAGATCTTGGCTGACACCAAAAGATTTAAAAGTCGTCACCAATCAGCACGTGCAAATCAACCTCGGCCTTCAACCCACCGTTTTCTTCAATCTCGGCAAACCGTGGATCGCGCGCCCGCAACGCCTCAGCATCCGCTTGGGTTTCCGGCTTTGTTGTATAAATCGTGGTTGATTTAACGGTGCGCTTTGAACTGGACGTGATAACCGTATATCCCATCCGCTCCAATGCGCTAACCGCTTTATCGAACTGCGCATTTGACGCTCCTGCACGCAGAGCCTGTACCTTGATGTCTTGTGGACTACGGCCAAGTGCAATCAAATCGTTCGGGTTAGGACCTTCGGGGGTTGGCTCAGGCGTGGGAGTAGCTGAAGGGGTGGCGGTTGGGTTGGCAGCAGCCTGCGCCGCGCGTGCCGCTTCATTACGTGCGCGCGCAATGGCCTCCACATCGGGACGACGTTCTGGGTGGAATGCCCACTGCATGAGCACCCCAAACACACTTACAAACACCACAAGCACAATGATGCGCGCCATATTTAAAAAGACCCGGTCCATACGGAAAAGGGTAGCCCGCACGCAAAGGTTTGGCCTCGTAAGTACAAGTTGCCCTTTTGGTCAGGGTGGCATTTTGGGCGGAAACAACGACCGCCAAACCGTTGAAAAGCCTTGGAATTGGAGCCGGGAGCGGGATTCGAACCCGCGACCTTCGCTTTACAAGAGCGCTGCTCTGGCCGACTGAGCTATCCCGGCAAGGGTGACGATGATACTACGACTGGCCCAGATAGGGTATTGTAATAGGTGATGGCAGACCACGACGTTTCTTCAGAACAATCAATGGCTTCGCTTCGCGCCTTTACCGCACCACTCTTTCGTGGGTTAACGGCGGCGATCGTTGTCTTTATCATTTACGCCGCGTTCTTTGGTGGTGGCTCGGGTACAACCTCCTCCACCGCCTCTGATAATGCATCTCCTGGCATTTCTACAGCTCCAACGGCCCCTGGCACCACCGGTGCTGCAGGCACCGTTTCCGTAGATCCCAGTACTGGTGCACTTGTCAATCCCAGCGCAACCGATGGCACCACAATAGGCAGCGCCTCAAATGCTCCCGTTGGTGACAAGCCCGGTGTAGGCGTTAAGGTTCAGGTTCTTCAAGGTGCAAGCACCTCAAAGTCAGCCCTGGACTCCGCAGTATCGGTGTTAAAGCAACTGGGCTACACCGTGAAAATCGGCGGTAGAGCCGCAAGCGACTATGACACGACAACCGTGTTTGTTGTAAAAGGCAAAGAAACCGAAGCCGACAACCTCTCTGCAGCTGACCCACGTTTCAAAGAGCAAAAGCCAAAGCCCGAGAGCATTACCGCTGATGACGACATTCATATTGCGGTCGGTTCTGACTGGTCCTCTGGATCAGGTTCTGGTTCAAGCGCGAGTGAATCATCCAGTTCAAGCTCTTCTGAAGGAACGAGCAGCTCTAGCACCAGCGGTTCATCAAGTGAATCATCAACGAGCGGCACAACACCGAGCTACGATCCAAGCACCTCAGCCGCCTTGCCTGCTGGCGCCCAAGGTGCCGCAGCCAGTAACACCGTTCCTAACTTTGCTGGAGCAGCCGCCAATACCTCGACGGTGAACAGCACCGGAAGTACAACCAATACGGGTGGCACCGGCACCACCGTTGTCAACCCGGCCCCTTCAGCAAGTAGCAGCTAGCACATCCGCCGCCATCGGGCACGGAAGCCCGCCATAAGAAACCGGACCATTGGTCCGGTTTCTTATGTTGTCAGTCACCTGGCATCTCAAATCCGACGATCCTAACACCCCCGTTCAGAGGGTCAGCGCAACCTTATTCCACCGCTGACCCTCGACTAGATGTTCGGATAACACCGACTAGGTGGTCATCAAAACCAACGTTTTGTCATCTTTGTCGTGCAACCCAATTGTTGACACGAAGGATGCGATATTGAACACAGATGGCCGGGTTTGTAGACGACTACTAAACGAAATGCTCTCAGGTGTTTTGCCGTTGAGGAGGGCTTCTCCGATACCGTCAGTCACCATCATCAACATGTCACCAGCCTTCAAACGCCCGGCGTGAACCAGAGGATCACCCCGATACAGCGGCAACGGCGGTGTCCAACTATTCTCCCCAAGCTCGTCTGTACCTTGTTGGATAACATGCAAACGGGCCTTTCGATCACGCCAGTACGCGGACCCATCACCAGCCACATCAACCCAGAGATATTCAAGTGTCTCGGTGTCGAGGAGAACAAACTGCAATGTACATGCCATTTGCTGTGCGATTTCTTCGGCAGATAGCGGCGCTGGACTATCGTGATCGTGGCCATCTTGCCCAACACCCAAATAGTGACACAGCCGCCGCCCTTGTGTCATAGCCAGCTCATGGAGTTCGGCCACAAGACCATTAACGTCATGCGGCAATTGTTGGGCACCATGTAACGTTTCGGCGACGCAACGCCACCCGGAACGAACAACGACTTCACTCAGCCAGTGGCTATGCGGATACCGTCCTGACCCATCAGCAACTAGGGCAACGAGTAGAGAAGAATCGGGCACTACCCCCACCGCGTGGGCATCTTGGAGTGGTTTCCCATTCCGTAAATGCCCATAACCACGCAGGCTCACCCCAGTTGCCTTGACACGTGGTGTGTCAACATGACTCACCGCAATGTCTGAGCGCTCACCATTTTCACCGGCACTCAGCCAGTCACCATTAAACGGCATTAGTTAGGCCTTTGGCTGTGCAGCGCGTACACCTAATGCGCGCGTCGTGTTATCAATTCCTTCTTTAAGGGCACGCTGGGCACTCGCCGGCAGTTCAAGCGCGTCAAGGGCCGCAGCAGCGCGGTCTACCACACGCTGATCCACAACCGGCCCTGGGTAAACCGCCTCGGTCAGCTGCAAACTTGCCTCGGCGCTCGAATCCTTCCAAATCTCAGGTAATAGGGTGGTCCATTGATCTAGCCACGGGTCTACCAACCCATCAGCAACCTCAGGTAAGACATCCCAGAAATTATTTAGAATCTCGCGGCGATAGTGCAACGGTAACGACGTGTCCATACCGCGGGTAAACGCGGCTTCCTTTGCCTTCGCGGTGGGCAGTAAGGCCAATGCCCCTTCAAACGCAATCTTGCCTGCATCGTTCGGGTCACGGTCACGTTCCGCACGAAGGCCATCGGCATCAATCAACCCCATTGCGGCAAGGGCTTTCACTGCACGCCAGCGCAAATCACCGGTTAGTTCAATACCGGGAATCTGTTCGTCACCTTGCACTATGCCCGTTAGCCAGGGCACATCTCGCCGTGCATCAATGCGTAACGTCGCCCAGTTCAACATCTGATCGCTACCTGGCTCGGCCTTTTCCATTTGAACCGTAGCCAAGCGGCAAAGCTGGCGGCGTGCTTCGCTTGATACATCCCCATCTAAGAAGCGTTCTGCCGCTGTAATAGCCTGGGCCATCACCCGATTTTGCGTATTCACATCAGCCTCGAAGGGCAGATTATGCTCAATGATCTTGATAAAAGTGTGTACCGGCAACACCCCGTCACGAGTCATCTGCCACAATGAACCCCACACCACGGCACGGGTAACCTGATCCTCAATCGTGTGCAAGTGCTCGGTCACCGCAGCTACACCAGCCGTATCCAAGTACACACGTGCATAGGTTAAGTCTTGATCGTTGGGTACCACCAGCGCAGGCGTGGGGTGGGCATCCCAATAAGCCTCATCGAACGTAAACCCCTCACCAGTAATCTCCACACTCACCGGTTCACGTGCGATTAGCTGACCGTCATCAGCCTGGTCAAACAGCCCAATCAAGATCTGGTGCTCACGCTCAGCAAGTCCTTGAGTACGCGCAATCACACGACCGCCTTCCTTAACCTCTAAGAGGTCAGGTCCGGTGGTCAACAACCAGGCATCTGCCCAGGTTTGTAGGTCACGGCCACTAGTTTTTTCGAGTTCGGCCAAAAACTGTTTTAAGTTTGCGTTCTGCCAGGCGTAGGTCTCAAAGTAGGTGGCCAGCCCACTAAAGAAGGCCTCACGGCCTACCCAACTAAAGAGCTGCTTTACAACACTCGAACCCTTGGCATAGGTGATCCCATCGAAGTTCGCCATCACGATATGCGTATCTGATGCATCCGTGGAGATCGGGTGAGTGGTCGGTAACTGGTCCTCGGCATACGCCCATGCCTTTTCGCCAAGGGCAAACTCACTCCAACTCAACGCACCGAAGCGGGTGGCTTCAGCCAAGGCCGTAGATGCGATAAAGGTGGCAAAACTCTCGTTTAACCACAAGTCATCCCACCACTGCATCGTAACTAAGTCTCCGAACCACATATGCGCCATCTCATGCAAAATGGTGTTTGCGCGCTGGGCGCGCATTGCGTCAGTTACCGCATTCCGGAAGATATAGCGCTCGGTGAACGTGACCGCTCCAGGGTTCTCCATCGCCCCGAAGTTGAATTGCGGGCAAAACAGTTGGTCGTACTTCCCAAAGGGATACGGTTGCGCAAAGGCCTTGGCGAACCAGTCGAGACCCGCCTTGGTAATCTCAAAAATCTCGTCAGCGTCAAGATGTTTAGCCAAACTCGGGCGGCAGTAAATGCCTAAGTCAATATCACCGTGCTTGTCCGTTACCTTCACATAGGGGCCAGCAATCAGTGCTGTGATATAGGGGCTGATTGGAGGGGTTTGGGCAAAACGCCACTCCCCCGCCCCCGGCATTTGGGTGGCCGAATCTTGATCTGGACGGGCGATGTGTTCACTATTGGAAATGACTTCCCAACCTGCCGGTGCGTTTACCGTTAAATCCCATCGAATCTTTAGATCTGGTTGGTCAAAACACGGGTACATCCGGTGAGCTTCAAACGGCTCAAACTGGGTGTACAAAAAAACCTGCCCATCAGTCGGATCTTCAAAGCGGTGGAGACCGACCCCTGCGTTTGAGTACGGGAATCGACCCTCAATCTCAACTACATTTTCACCGTTGACCAGGCCAGTTAAATAGACACGATGATCAGCCACCATCTTGGATAGTTCATCATTGCTGACTTCACGCCCATTCAGTACAACCCGTGTAATCAACGTAGCGTGGGCATCCACAAATACGTCGTTACCGGTGGCGTCAAAGGTCAACGTTGATGAGACCCCAAAATCATCCTTTTGTGATTGGTCAGACACATCCACTGTTGTAGCGATACGAACGTTTGAGACCTGTTGAGCACGAGCGGTAGCGTCAGAGCGCGTCAAAATATCCATGCGTTCAGAGTAGACATCTCCTACCCGTTGTGGGGCACCAAACGCATAATTTCATTACCTATTCATACGGGTGGTACTCCGCTCAGCCCTTTGGGCAGGGGAAGGGCATATCCTGCTCGACGTACCAGTGGACTATCGGCTCACTAGCCGGCAATCAGTGCGTCACGCTCTTTGATGCAACGCTGTTCGGTCGCAGATAACACGGCATATCCAGTATCAAAATACTTATCGAAGCGAGAAGAAAACGCGTGTACAAACCAACGGTCACCCGCTTGGGAAAGCTTGTCAACCGCATCTAATAAGGCCTCACGGGTGGCCACGTCGTCAGGTTTGGCTAATAAATCAAGCTGACAATCATCAACGAGTTCACTTGCAGCAAAGAGCCGCTGCGTATCAGCGTTGATGGCGCGCACAATATCGGCCACTCCAAGTTCAACAACCCCAGCGCTACGACACAGTTTGACTAGTTCAGGCATCCTGCGCCACACAAAGGCGAGCAAATCCAAGTCAGCCCAAACCCGTTCAATGAAGCACAGCTTAGAGGAAATCTCTAGGCATAAATCAGTGGCTTCCCACAACAAGTCCGATAGTTCTGTCTTGTTAATGGACGACTGGTTAGATAGTTCAGTGATGGCGACAATACGCGCATCTACTGCTGAGAGCCGTGTGAGCTGCGGGTGAAGTGCGCGTTTTGCCATACCAAGCAAAATAGCTTGAGGGGAAGGTTTAGCACCAACTTATTACCCTGCGTATGAATGAAGTTACATATTGTGCCTTCGCACCCATTCAAATAGCGCAATTCCTGCCGCGACACTGGCATTTAGGCTATCTAGGTGACCAACCATAGGTATCTCGGCCACAGCATCTGCCTTTTCACGCACGACACGGCTTATGCCCGACCCTTCTTCTCCCACAATTAAGGCCACCCGCTCATCCATAAGTCCGAGCGTATGCAGGTTCTGGGCATCATCACCACTATCAAGAGCGACTGCCCACATGCCAGCATCTTTCAACGTATTTACAGCATGAGAAATATTGCTCACCGTAATCACCGGCAGCCAAGCAAAGGCACCCGCTGACGCTTTCTCGGCGGCAGGGCTTGTGGACGCGGCACGCCGTGCACGCACAATTAAGCAACCGGCACCAGCCTGTTCAGCACTTCGCGCAATGGCGCCAAGGTTTCGGGCGTCCGTGATGCCATCAGCAATCACCACAAGGTCATGACCGAGATGATCACTAAGCGCCGGTTCTGGCAATGGTCGTGCAACCGCGAGCACACCTTGATGCATCACCCCACCCGTAGCCTCGTCCATCTGATCTCGACCGGCGTACGCCAACGTGATACCAGCAGCCTGGGCAAGCTCAGGGATTGGTGAAAGGTCGATATTCCGTTCACAGAAAATGGCGCTAATTGAGTGTTTCGCACGTAACCATTCAGTAACAGGTTGACGGCCCGGAATGAGATGGGCGCCTTCAGGAATATCAAGCGCTGCGGGTCTAGGTAATTGCTCTCGTTGGCCCTGGCGTTTGACCTTCGGATGATGAGGCTTACGGTTCGGCTTATTCCCCGAGCGGGTATCTGGCTTCTTGGCCGGCTTCTGCCCTACCGTTTGCGACTGGGCGTGACCTGAGCGTTTCCCACCGCGATCCTCCGATGACCCCTTCGTTGTACGTTGCCCAGGGGAGCCATGTTGCTGGCCTCCTGGCCGCTGTACATGTCCACGGCGGTGGCCACTTTCATTATTCTTAGCGCGTTTAGGTTGCGATGAACGAGCCATTAGCGAGCCTTCCAAGAGGTGCCATCACGGCGATCCTCAATATGAATATTTGCCCCATCGAGGAGGTTGCGGATCTGGTCTGCCAACCCAAAGTTCTTTTCGGCCTTGGCCGCAGCGCGCATAGCCAATAACCCTTCAACGAGGTCAGCCAGGTGCGTGTCATCATCAACACGGTCCTGGCCAGCACTAAGGTCAAGCCCCAGTTGGAACGCCAACCCATCAACGGTGGCTAGATAGGTCGCAACAAGGGAAACATCTTCGTTAGCAAGGGCTTTATTCCCCTCACGAACCGCGTCAAACATGACACTGACGACCTGAGGTGTATTCAAGTCATCGTCAAAGGCATCATCGGCAGCCTTCATCAACGCCGGATCCGGTTCCACCCCTTCGAGGACAACGCCTCTGGCATTGCGAACAAAGGTTTGTACTCGGTTCCACGCCTGAATCGTTTCCCCCAACCGCTCACCCGCAAAATTAACTGGTGAACGGTAGTGGTGCTGCAAGTAGTACAACCGAAGCACCGGTCCCGAATACTGATCAAGCGCCTCAGCCAAGGTAATGAAGTTCCCCAGGCTCTTGCTCATTTTTTCACCGTCTATATTCAACATGCCGTTGTGCAACCAATGCCGAGAAAACGGTTCGTGTCCAGTAGCCGCCTCAGCTTGGGCAATTTCATTTTCATGGTGCGGGAAAATCAAGTCATTCCCACCCGTATGTAAATCTAAGCCTCGCCCCAAATAGTGCGTGGCCATTGCTGAGCACTCAATGTGCCAGCCCGGTCGACCTAATCCCCACGGACTCTGCCACGCTGGTTCACCCGGTTTAGCACTTTTCCAAAGGGCGAAGTCCGCCGGATCTTCCTTACGCTCGTCAGGCGCAATACGGGCACCCGCAACCATATCGTCAACATTACGACCGCTGAGCTTGCCGTAGTCAGCCTTGGTACGGACCCGAAAGAACACATCACCATCTACTGCATAGGCATGGCCCTTATCGATGAGGGTACGAATCATGTCAATCATTTGAATGAGATGGCCCGTCGCCCGCGGTTCGATATGAGGCTCTAAGGTATTTAACCGTTTGAGTTCACGATGGAAAATGCGTGAAAAATGCTCTGCCACCTGGGCAGGGTCAATCCCTTCTTCTTGACCGACAGCAATAATTTTGTCATCTACATCGGTGATATTGCGCAGGTGGAGCACAGGGATACCGCGGTGCTCCAACACACGGCGAATGACATCGGGAATTAACGCCGCACGCGCATGCCCAAAGTGCGCGGGCCCCTGAACGGTAGGCCCACAGCTATACATGCCAAATGGACGCTCCCCGTTTTGTACCGCTTCAGGAATAAGTGGTTCTACTTGGCGTGTAAGCGTGTTAAATAGGCGCATTTTGTTCATTCTACAAATAAGGTATTCATTTAATCACCAAAACCAGCGCTTTTTGAAAACATCAGGCAATACCTTCATTTGAACCAGGTGTGCATCGCTAAACGATCAGCACAACAGCCAAACAAGCAATACCTTCGTTATTGCCGATAGCACCAAGCCGGTCCGTCGTTGTTGCTTTAATACTTACTTGGGTAGTAGGAACACGTAAAAGATGAGCTACAGAATCACGCATCTGTGCAATAACGCCACTTAATCGAGGGGTTTGGGCGACGACGGTGGCGTCTACATTGCCGATAGTAAATCCAGCAGCAGCAAGTTCATCTAGAGCGGCTCGCACAAAGCTCGCACTTGATGCTCCATGAGTTTCCGGGCGGTCTATGCCAACAAGGGAACCTAAATCACCAAGGGCAGCCGCACCGAGGAGCGCGTCAACGATCGCATGTAAAACAACGTCTGCATCAGAATGCCCGTCTAAACCCTGTGCCCCAGGTATCTGGACACCACCCAAGACCAATAGGCGGTTAGGGTCATCCGAAAAAGCATGAACATCTACACCATTACCAATACGCATGACCTCAGCTTATGCCCATAACCCAACCAGGGGTTCAGTTACATCGAGGTACCACAAGACTGCAAGGTGCCGCAAAACCGACCAGTTTGAAACATGTCCCTAGACAAACATATCCCTAGGCAATAGTGGCAAAGATCATGCGTCCATTGGACGTTTGAGTCAAGCTCGTGACCTTCACCTCAAGGTCTTTGCCCACACAATCAGAGGCGTTGGATACAACCACCATTGATCCATCAGCCAAAAACCCCACCCCCTGGTGAGGATCACGACCGATACGGACGATTCTCAAGTCGAGTGCATCGCCAACGGACACCGGCGGACGAACCACCTCAGCAAGCCGGTTGATATTACGCGCCGGAATGGAACGCACCTCAGCGACACGAACGAGATTGCCGTCTGTCGTCAAAATCGCTGTTCCTGACTCCTCAGCCAAGTTCAACAGTTTGGCATCTACGCCGTCCACTGGGGGGTTTTCGTGAATAACGATTACGCCAACCGTGTTGAGTTGTTGAATCTCACCAAGTACATCAAGTCCGCGCTGCCCGCGGCGGCGTTTTTCGGGATTAGACGAATCTGCCAGCGCTTGAAGCTCTTCAAGTACAAAGTTTGGAACAACCAAGTCGCCTTCAATGAAACTCGTCGCACAGAGCTGAACAATGCGACCGTCTATCAGCGCACTTGTATCCACAAGTTTGAATCCGGCGCCAGAGATAGCTCCAACTCCAACACGACGCCCACCGGCACCGAGGAACCGCATCATGTCGTCGGCGCGTTCATCACCAATCCGCGCCCCGAAATAGGCCCCAAGCACGATGAGAAAGAATGCAAAAGCTGCGGCAAGGTCGGTAGCCCCGAGAATCAAAATAGGCAGAATCATCACGAGGCTGACAACGCCACCAACAATTAAACCGATGGTGCCCGCAATGAGCTGTGTGGTTGAAAGCCGATTGATTTGGCGCTCAACCACATCGGTTCTCCGGATGAACCAGCGCCCTAGAAGACCACCAACTACATACCCGACACCAGCACCGAGAATAACCACGATGCCACGGGGCAGAGAGTACTCAGGTATACGCAACGCAACCGCGGCGCCAATCAGCACGACAGACAGACGTACCGCTTCAACAAAGTATGGGCCGAATACTTTCCACATACGGATATGCCGCTTAGGGGATAGTTATCAAAGAAAAAACTTATTCGGCAAGAACTTCATCAAGATACAGTTCTGACTCTTCATCTGTTTTACACAGAGAAGCCGCAAGTTCACTCACAAGAACCTGTCGGGCTTTACCTAACATACGCTTCTCCCCGGCGCTAAGACCTTTATCTCCCTCACGAAGGGTTAAATCACGAACCACCTCGGCAACTTTGTGAATATCGCCTGAACGAAGTTTTTCATTATTAGACTTAAACCGGCGGCTCCAGTTTGTTTGCGTCTTAGCGTCACGAACCTTCAACACATCAATGACTGCGGCAATCTGCTCATCGTTGCAGACATTACGAATGCCGACTTCTTCGGTTTGGTCGGCTGGAACCTTGATCGTCATATCACCGTGCGTCAGCCGCAATACCAAATACTGGCGTTCGATCCCCTTTAGTGTGCGCGTCTCTTGTGCTTCGATGACGGCAGCTCCATGGTGCGGATAAACAACAGTATCGCCGACTGCGTAGGACATGCGATCTTCCCCTTGGAAACGATGTGTTATAGGTCTTACGTTGCACGCTAGCTGGTAATGAAATCGTTATAAAAACGTCGAAACAAAACCAAGCAACGGAAACGAAGGTACCACGCACCCAGGGAAAAAGCGAACTGATTGCGCTACAGACCAACCTCTTGACGGGCCAAAACCGCCACGCGCTCAAGGCCGTCACGAATCAACCGCGCACGGCTCATCGAGATTCCTTCAACCTGATGCAATTCCTCTGCGGTTGCTTCACGCAAACGGTCAAGATCTTGGAAAGCCTCCACCGCCTTGTCTCCGATCTCATTTGGTAGGCGCTGAATCTGATGGACCAGCCGATAGCCACGCGGCGTGACATGCCGATCTTCGTTTGCTTCTTTCGCTGCGATACCAAGAATCCCTGCGATCGCCACATCATCCAGTAATTCGTTATCACTCAAACTGGCTAATTCATCTCGCGCCGTTGCACATGCCGAATCACAGGCAGCATAGTCACGGATAATGTCATCGAGCAACGTATCTACGCCATGCAGTAATTCATCTAATTGAATACGTAACAGATTGCCCTGATCGCCTAACAATAAAATTGCATCTTCAATTTGGAGACTTAAACGGTTCACCCATTCAGCTCTCCTCATAACATTCGTAACATTAAATAATGTTGCTACAGTATCCAATTCTAAAAGGTTAAGAATAGTTGATACTTCATCTAATCGACTGCGATAACGGTCTAATGCACTAATTGCTTGATTCCCTCTAAAGAGAACCTGGCTAACACTCTCTAATACATACTTTTCGCCTGCCTGGAATACCGACACAATCTGCATTGATTCACTAACAGTGATAACAACACGACCTGTTTGTTGGGCTACTCGGTCTGCGGTTCGGTGTCGGGTTCCTGTTTCCGGCGTTTCTAACGAGGCGTTGGGAACGAGGTGCACATTCGCCCAAATAATCTGTTCAGCGTTATCACTGATAATGATCGCCCCATCCATTTTGGCGACCTCAGATAAGTTTTGAGCGGTCAACTTTGTACGGAGCCTGAACCCACCCGAACGAATGTCGTCTACCTCTTCATCATTGCCGACCACAATCAATGCGCCCTTGCCAGCCTTGATAATTCGCTCAATCCCTTCACGCAACACCTGCCCAGGAGCGAGCAGGCTTAACAAAGATGGATTCAAAAACTCCATGGGTTCTCCAATCTTGTGGCGAGGGCTTAATTGGTAAGGACGTTTAAAAACTAGAAAAGATATGCGCCATTCAAAATTGAACGGCGCATATCGACTCATCAGTGATGGGTTACAACGGCTTCGCCCTCTAATTGAGGCTCATCACCATTGTCACTTTTTGCACCTCTGCGGTACGTATGCGAACCATCTCGGAACACCAAGAAGGCGTAGCCGATAATGCCTGCCGTAAGCGAGGCCAACAAGATAGACAGCTTGGCGGCATCAATATCAGCCGGATTCTCAAGGCCAAGACCAGCGATAAAGATCGCAACGGTAAAGCCAACACCTGCCAACAGCCCAACACCAGACATTTCAAGCCAACCACATCCACGAGGGAGGCTCGCGCCCAAGAACTTTGTAGCAATAAAGCTAAAGAGCATCACCCCAAGTGGCTTACCGAGAACCAGGCCAAGGAAAATACCGATTCCTACTGAGTCGTGGAAAATGCGGCCAAGGGCGTCACCGGAGAGCTCAATGCCAGCGTTGACGAGAGCGAAGAGTGGTAACACCACAAACGCACTCCACCCGTGCAACACGTTCTCTAGGCGATGCAACGGACTGACCCCGTGCAGGGAAAGCTCATGAATGTCATACAGCTCAGTCTGTTCTTCTTCATCGGCTTGACCGTTCGGAGCGCGGCTAAGTAATGACTTTAAGCGCTGAGAGATAACACCGGTCACCGCTTCAGGCGGTTGGAATGGCCAGGCCGGAGTCAATAGACCGAGGATAACCCCAGCAATTGTGGCGTGAACACCACTCTCAAATACCGCAACCCACAAGCACGCCGCAAGAATGAAATACAGCGGGAACCACTGAATCTTGGCCTGTTTGGCGCCAAGAATCACCACAATTATCAAAGCAGCCAAGCCCAAGGCAGGCAGGTTCAAACTTGAGGTATACACAAATGCGATAACCAAGATGCCGCCGATGTCGTCGACAATGGCCAGCGTAAGTAGGAATGTCCGCAGACCAGCAGGTGCACGTTTACCAACGAGGGCCAACACCCCAACAGCGAAGGCAATGTCGGTAGCCATCGGGATACCCCATCCGTGCGCCGTTTCGGGGTTATTCATGTTGAAGAAATAGTAAATCAGCGCCGGTACCGCCATACCACCCACAGCGGCGAGGATCGGCAACATGGCACGACGGGGGTCACGGAGATCACCGTGAACAAGTTCGCGTTTGATTTCCATGCCCGCCACAAAGAAGAACACAGCCATGGCGAGGTCGTTAATCCAGTGAGTGAACCCCAACTCAATATGGAACCCGTTCGGGTCGCCAATCAAAATAGGCATATGGATGAAATGTTCATAGGCCTCATGGAGTGGTGAATTAGCCAGGATCAACGCCAAAATCGCAGCGGCGAGGAGCACAAACCCGCCACTTGTCTCGGTGTGTGCAAAGCGGCGAGCTGGTTGAATCAATGCCCGTGCCAAGGGGCGGTCAGACTCTCGGTAGAGCGGCTGGAGCATCTCCTCTGGGTGTTCTGGCCGCGATTCGTGAATCTCAAGTCGGACACCCTTAGTGTGTGGTGTCTCATTTGATTCTGCGTTGGTCATGTCACCCTCCTGGGGGGACTCATCTTGGTTCGTCATAGTTCTCCCGTTTACTAGGTGCCTAAATGCAGAGGCCAGAACGCTATCGGCACAAAAACCCCGAAGCCAAGGGCAAATAGCGCTTTATAGGGAATGTGAATGAGTTTCAGAGCTTACCCGTGGTTCCTGCTCCACTCCTCCAAGAACAGGAGTCTCCGCACAAAAAAGCCAAGAATTACCGGTTTCTTTTTCCAACCGTCACGGAAAATCGCGGTTATGGAAGCGCCCAAAGGTTGTTATCCAATGAAACAATCAACCCGTCTTTAGCTAGTGCCGTGAGTAGTTGCGGCGTTTTATCTCCGTGAAGTTGCGTAAGTTCACCTTCACTCATCGGGCTTAACGTGGTGAGGCTACGGATAATTGCCCCCCGAACCTGCCGGTCAGAACCGTTAAAGGCAGCTTGCTTCATTGGTCGATGCGCTCCCTTAGCCGCCGGGTCTTGGGCTTCAAAGGGATTCAATTCAACCTGGGCACGGTAGGCACACGGCTGAGCAAGTGGGCACACCCCACAATTTGCGGCCTTAGCGGTACAAATGGTGGCACCCAAGTCCATGATGGCATCTGTCAACGTTGCACTCGGCGCGCCTGTCTGAGTAACTAATTCGTCGGCAAGTGCCTGAGCTTCTTTGCGATCGAGCACACGATTCAATAGTCGTGAAATCACTCGGGCGATATTCGTGTCCACCGGCATCGTGGGGGCATTAAATGCAAAGGCCATCACCGCCCTCGCCGTGTACGGCCCAATACCGGGTAGACCTTCCAATGCTGCTGTACTGTCAGGTAGGTTGCCGTCGTATTCGATAACAACCGCTTCGGCACACCGATGCAGGTTAACGGCACGGCGGTTGTACCCAAGCCCACTCCACGCAGCAATAATGTCTGCCCTTGGGGCCGCTGCCATCTCGTGAGGGGTTGGCCAACACTCTAAAAACTCACTCCACTTTTGAGCTGCCCGATCAGCTTGAGTTTGTTGGGCCATCACTTCACTCAACAAAATCGCCCAGGGAGAAAGACCATTACGCTCTCTAAACGCCAGCGGGCGTTTCTTCGGGTCAAACCAATTCAAGAGCAAGGAAACGATTTGACTATTGTCCAAGGCGGGAGCAGCAGTGGGCATCGAACCAGTGTGCCCTATCAACACTTAAACGTGTACCACCATTGGCCCCTCCAGCGTCAAGACAAGCCCTACACCAGATAGCCAGGTGTGCGCCCACTTATAGTTTTTCACATGAGCGACTTTGATTTTTCAGCGTGGGAAGTGACCGACGATTTACCCCGCCACACGCCCGGCATTCACGTTCGTGTAGGCATGGTCACCACACTTGACGGATATATCGCCCTTAACGGGTCCAGTCGCGGCATCGGTGGTGAAGCTGACCATGCCGCCATCGTGGCCTTGCGTTCAAATACCGATGTTGTTGTTAACACAGCATTCACAGTGGCTCAAGAACGCCTACGCCCGGCACGCCAAGCCCGCCATGTTGTACTTACCGGCAGCGATCGATTAACCACTGACCTCCCTCTCTTCGGACCTGGCGTTGAACGCGTCCTCATCGTTGCTGGGTCCCAGGTGAGCGCCTCACGTATTGGTGCATGGCGCGAGGCTGGCGCACAGGTTCACCAGATTAATGAACCTCGGGTTCGTGCAGATTGGTTGATTCCTTGGCTGCGAGATGAACAACATGCCAAGACGGTCCTATGTGAAGGCGGTCCGTCCTTAAATGCACAAATGTCCGATGCCGGTGTGGTAGATGAATGGTGTCTAACCTTGTCGCTTAAACTGATGGCCGAATCGGCAGTCAAACAAACCACTGTCAATCGTATTTCAAACCCTCTAAAGACTGGTAAGTCCCTCAATCTTCGACACCTGTTGGTTACCAAAACCGAGCTTGTTGGGATCTATTCCACTCACCCGCTTTCAGACCCTATCCCTCAAGTTCATACGGCGTAATCTTCCCTGCACAGTGGGCTAAAACAAATCATTTTAAATTTCGGGACTATTGGCTAGGCCTAGGGTTCGCACAAGGACTGTTTGGCCCACTATGTTCCTTGCCATGACTGAGCGAACCATTGGCGTAACTGAACTTGCCCTTCGTGACGCCCATCAGTCCCTGATGGCAACACGAATGGCTACCGAAGATATGGTCGGCGCTTGCGCGGCCATCGACCGTGCCGGCTACTGGTCGGCTGAATGTTGGGGCGGCGCAACCTTTGATAGCTGCATCCGCTTCTTGAACGAAGATCCGTGGGAACGCCTGCGGACCTTTAAGAAACTCCTTCCAAATACCCGCACGCAGATGTTGCTCCGCGGGCAGAACCTCTTGGGTTATCGTCACTACGCTGACGACGTTGTGGACCGCTTCGTAGAGAAAGCCGCCATCAACGGTATGGATGTGTTCCGCGTATTCGACGCCCTAAATGACCCACGCAACTTGGAGCGTGCCATCAAGGCCGTTCAAAAGTCTGGCAAGCATGCTCAGGGCACGATTTGCTACACGATCAGCCCTGTACACGATATTGACAACTATGTACGTCTTGCGCGCCAGCTCCGCGATATGGGTGTTGACTCCATCGCATTGAAGGACATGGCGGCACTGTTGAAGCCACAGCCAGCAGCCGACATCGTTGCCGCTATTAAGCAAGAGATGCCAGATATGACCGTGGCCGTACACTGCCACTCCACAACCGGGGTAACGTTGGTCAGCTTGTGGCGTGCGGTGGAAAGCGGTGCTGACCTGATTGACACGGCTATTTCTTCCATGTCACTTGGGCCAGGCCACAACCCAACCGAAAGCTTCCAGGAAGTCCTCGAAGGCACCGGCTACAAAGCAGACCTCGACAAAGAAGCCCTTCACGAAATCCGTGACCACTTTGCTGAAGTGCGCCCGCGCTATGCCAAGTTTGAGTCCAAGTTCACCGTGGATACGGATATCTTTGAATCACAGATTCCTGGCGGCATGTTGTCCAACCTTGAAAGCCAGTTGGTAGCCCAAGGTGCCGGTGACAAGGTTGTTGAGGTGTTAAAGGAAGTCCCCAAGGTGCGTGCCGCCTCTGGCTACCCACCATTGGTGACCCCCACCAGCCAGATCGTCGGTACTCAGGCCGTGTTCAACGTCCTTATGGGTGAATGGAAGACCATGACCGGTGAATTTGCCGATATGGTGCTTGGCTACTATGGCAAGACCGAAGGCGAAACCGACCCGATGGTGATTGAAAAGGCCGCCAAGCAGACCGGCAAGGAAAAGATTGACGTCCGCCCAGCCGACTTGATTCCGAACGAATGGGACAACCTGCGTGCAGAAGCCGAAAAGCTTGAAGGTTTTGATGGCACCGATGAAGACGTACTGACCTACGCCTTGTTCCCAACCGTGGCTCCGGTCTTCTTCAAGAACCGCAAGAACGGCCCGCAGAACGTCAGCCAGAGCGTCGAAGAACTCGAAGCCGAACGCCTGTTGGCTGCCGGTGATAGCGGATCTGGCACGGTACGCATCCCGATCACCTACGACGTAACCATTGGTGACAAGACGCACACCGTCAGCGTGAAGCCCGCCGAGAAGTAGGAGACTGAGAAATCATGGCAGATACACGCAGTATGGCCGAGCGGATCGAAGAGCTCCGCAAGCGTAAGGCCCACAACGAAGCTGGCGGTGGTGAGAAGCGCCTCGAAAAGCAACGTGCTTCTGGTAAGAAAACCGCCCGTGAACGCATCGCCGACTTGGTAGACGGCGAAACCTTTGAAGAAATCGGTCTCTTTGCTGAAAACCGTACAACCCTCTTTGGAATGGCTGAAGCAGACATGCCAGCCGATGGTGTTGTAACCGGTACCGGCAGTGTGCTTGGACGTCCTGTGCACATTGCGAGCCAGGACTTCACCGTTGCGGGTGGTTCCGCTGGTGAAATGCACTCGACAAAGGTGGCCAACACCTTGAGTGCCGCGTTGACGGCTGGCACCCCATTCATTTTCATTAATGACTCTGGTGGAGCCCGCGTCCAAGAAGGTATCGACTCCTTGTCGGGGTACGGCAAGGTGTTCTACCAAAACGTTCGCCTCTCCGGTGCAGTGCCCCAGATTTCTATTATTGCTGGGCCTTGTGCTGGTGGTGCCGCCTACTCACCCGCACTGACCGACTTCATCATTCAGACCCGCAAAGCCCAAATGTTTATTACGGGTCCGAACGTGATTAAGTCCGTAACGGGTGAAGATGTCACCGGTGAAGAACTTGGTGGCCCAGACGCCCACATGCAGCGTTCTGGCAATATCCACTTCATTGCCGATGATGACGAACAAGCTGTATTGATCGCTAAGAAGCTGCTGAGCTTCCTGCCCAATAACAACCTTGAAGAACCAGAACGCCTTGAAGGCTTCGACGATGTCGCCTACGACAACGAAATGGCCGATATTGTGCCCACCGATGCCAAGAAGGCCTACGACGTGCGCGATGTGATTGCCCGTCTTGTTGATAATGGTGACTTCCTTGAGATTCAGTCGGGCTTCGCACCCACGATCGTGATCGGGTTGGCTCGTATCACCGGCCGCACCGTTGGCATCGTTGCCAATCAGGCCAAGGTGATGAGTGGTGTGCTCGACATCAACTCATCAGACAAAGCGGCATATTTTGTGCAGTTCTGTGACGCATTCAATATCCCAATCGTCACCCTGGTAGACGTGCCTGGGTTCATGCCTGGTACCGAGCAAGAATACGGTGGCATTATCCGCCACGGAGCCAAGATGCTCTACGCCTATTCGGAAGCGACCGTCCCATTGGTAACGGTTGTGCTGCGTAAGGCCTACGGCGGTGCCTACCTGGCCATGGCAGCCAAGGACCTTGGGGCTGACCGTGTGTTGGCCTGGCCAACCGCTGAAATTGCGGTGATGGGTGCTGAAGGTGCTGCAAACGTGGTGTTCCGCCGTGAAATTGAGGCTGCTGAAAACCCAGAAGCCAAGCGTGCTGAAATGGTTGACGCCTACCAGCAAGCATTCAACACCCCGTATGTTGCAGGTGCCCGTGGCCTCGTTGACCGGGTCATTGAACCTGGTGAAACTCGCGCCGCTGTAGCGAATGCCCTTGAGGTATTGGCCAACAAGAGCAAGGCAACCCCGGCCAAGAAGCACGGCGTACTGCCGTTCTAGGAGGCTGACATGTCTGACGCTGCAACCATTGAGGACCTGAAAGCGCAGATTGCTGCGCTTCAGGAACAGATCGAAGGCCCGGACACCGAGCTGCTCAGCGTGATTAGTGCTGCTGTTGCTGGCTACTTGGGTGAACGTGCCGTCGTCAAGCAGATCCGATTCAAGCGCGGCCACCAGTGGGCCGACCAGGGGCGCCGGGCGATTATGTCTGGCCGTGAGTTTGCCTAGGAGGTACCCATGAAACTGAAGGTGACCGTAGACGGTAAGGAATACGAAGTAGACGTTGAGGTTCAAGAAGAACCGACCCCCAGCGTCGAACACGTGATTATTGGCTCTGGTGGCGGCGGGGTTACCCTGGCCGCTGCCCCGGCGGCAGCCCCTGTGGGTGATGCTGATGGCATCCCTGCAAGCTTGGCCGGTAACGTCGTTAAGATCCCTGTCTCTGAAGGGGACGAGGTCAAAGAAGGCGACGTTGTTATGGTGCTTGAAGCCATGAAGATGGAGACAGAAGTACTGGCCGACCAAGACGGCACCGTGGAGAAGATTCACGTGTCGGTTGGTGACGCCGTGAAGCCAGGCCAAGGCCTGCTGAAGATCGTCTAGTCTTCACGCACCTTCGATTCACCCCCTTGCCATCCGGCTTGGGGGTGAATCATGTTGCTGGTTAGGCCGGATACAAAACCGGACTACATACATTCCAGCCCTGCTCGTTTGCGGGATTGATAGACCCACCCGCAAGCACCCCATACAGCATTTATAGTTGGCCGATGACCATCGAATACCGTATCGCCACTCCCGATGACATTGATGCACTTGTACGTATGCGGTTGGACTTTCAGCGTGACATTAAGGGCGACGCCTGGATAGCTCAACAGGTTCCGGACTACGCGCATTACACCCATCTAATGCGTACCTATTTTGAAACAACACTCGGGACTGATGCTCTCTTGGCGGCTATCGCCACTGAGAACGGTCAAGCATTTTCAATTTCCCTTGCCTATGTGTTTTTAACCTCACCGCACCCGCTGTACTTCTCAGGGAAAGAAGCCAGGCTCTCCTCCGTTTATACCGAGCCGGCATACCGAAAACGAGGCCATGCTAAACGGCTCATAGAGCTTTTGATTAATGAGCTGCGCCAACAAGACGTAGGTCGAATAACTCTGGAGTACACACCCGAGGCACTCCCGATGTACGAATCACTCGGATTCACCATCCGCGAACGGCACATGCACATGCTCCTCTAAGTGTTGGGGTGGAAGTGTTTTTACGCTTCCACCCCAACATCTTAAATCCTATTTACATTTGCTATAGCATGTAATATCTTGCTATGACGTTCAATCGGGTTACTCGGTTTCTTCCTTCTCCGTCAACAAAGCTGCTTTTGCAACGAGGTAAGCGGGCGGGATGGACTCGGTTGATGCCGTGCATATGGCTAACCGCTCCTGGACCAGCAACCTTTATGGACTGGGTTCATGCCGCCAAGCTGTATTACGGGGAACACATCGGAATTGGTGGGGCCGCAGGCCTCTGCCTAAGCGGAGTCAACCTACGAGAACCACAGCACATCGACATATGGCTACCACCCCACCGATCCGTAGGTCGGGTCACAGAAAGTCGGCTCCTCCCACGACGCGACAAACTCGACCGGCTCAGCCGCATTAACCCGCGCACCAATGCCACCTCCCCCGGCGATGCGCTCGCTGACGTACTTAACTTCACCCGGGTACGGGCAGAAGCCGCTGCGTTTGTTATCGCAACCCGACGAACGTTTATCAACACAACGGGCCAGATAGTAAACACCGTACAAACACGATCACGGCAGCGACATAGAAGCCTTGCCTACGAGCTACTCACCTGCCAACCCGCATACGACAGCGTTCTTGAATACCAGTGGGTAACACAGGTAGAAACACCACACGGCATACCCAATGCCCAACGCCAGTGGCGTGGCCCCAAGGAATACGTCTGGGATGGAATCTGGTCCGCTTTTAAGACCACACTTGAACTGGACGGCAAGGCCTATCACTCGGGTATTAACGCAATAACGAGAGATAGTGCCAAAGACAGGGCTGCACTCGCTCACGGCTACACCCCGATACATTTTGGGTACGCCGATGTCATACACCATCCCTGTGCCACCGCCGCCCAACTCGCTCGACTGATTCCAGGCATGCCACATCACCAGTGTGAACCAAGTTGTCCGGTGCCTAGCACCTGACCATCGATTGACTGCATGAAGGCAAAAAGTGCTGGTCAAATAGTTAATCCTGCCCATCTGGCCCAGGGTTTTGCAGCACCTAAAGGTCTATTATGCCCCCTTGCACGTATTCGACTACGAGAGGTGACCTTGTGGCCATAGCACGCATAGCAGTTAAAGTATTTGCCGTATTGACGATCTTGACCAGTGGATACAGCTTGTACCAAAGCTCACAAGGGGCGTCGGGTGGAATTGCCTCAATGTTGGGAACAGTCTTTGCGGTACTGACCCTTATTTCATTTGTGGCCGTCACCATGATGAGAAAAAAGACCGACCCACCCACCAAGTAGCTCCCTGCATCCAACGTCAAGGGCTTTTGAGTCCAGCTCATGAGCAGACCAGTGGTGAATGCATTTAAGGTGTTGAGTTAGACGCGCTAAAACGCTTCTAGCTCAACACCTTATTAAAAAGGACCTCCCCGATACAGGGAGGTCCTTTTGATTTGAAGCCACGGTCACCCAAGGCGACCGCGCTACACCAGAACTACTTGAGTTCGATGGTGGCGCCAGCTTCTTCGAGCTTGGCCTTGGCAGCTTCGGCGTCTTCCTTGGAAGCACCTTCGAGAACAGGCTTGGGAGCACCGTCCACGAGTTCCTTGGCTTCCTTGAGGCCCAGGTTCGTGATGCCACGAACTTCCTTAATGACACCGATCTTCTTGTCACCAGCGGAAACAAGGATCACGTCAAACTCAGTCTTTTCTTCAGCGGCACCGGCGTCACCACCAGCAGCACCAGGAGCAGCAACTGCAACGGCGGCAGCAGCCTGCACGTCGAAGTGTTCCTTGAAGCGGTCGCGGAAGTCCTTGAGTTCAAGGAGGGTCATTTCTTCGAATGCGGCGATCAAATCGTCAACAGAAATCTTTGCCATGAGAATGGTCCTTTATCTATACAGGGGGTTGAAACTTTTGGGGTGAAACCTCGAAGGCATGGCCTGTTTAGGCCGGCTTCTTGGCCTCCAGGGCTTCCATAAGCCCAGCGGTTTCGGTGAGCAAGTCGTCTGCCATGTGCGGGGCGTAACCCAACATGGATTCGAACATGCCTGCGAAGCTGGCAAGCAGCTCCTCGGCGCTTTCAAGATCAGCCAATTTCTCGGCGTCTTCAGCACCCATGAACTGGCCATCGAGCAATGCGCCCTTGATAACCAGATTGTCGTTTGTCTTGGCAAAGGCCCGGAGGGCTTTAGCGGCACTGGCGATGTCCTCGCCAATGTAAGCCAGAGCAGTCGGACCGCTCAGCGTCTCGTCGGGAACTTCGTGGCCTTCTTCTTTCATCGCAATGCGAATCAAGGTGTTCTTAGCCACGACGTACCGAGCACCGGCGTCACGTAACTTGTTACGCAATTCACCGATCTGCTGCACGGTAAGGCCACGGTATTCAGTCATTACGACTGCGGTAGCGGCCTGGACGTCCTTACGAACCTGCGCCACGACGGCGGTTTTTTGTGCAGTTGCCATGTGGTGCTCCTCGGATAGGTACAACCAAACGGGTTGTTTGGTTAGCCGTCAACCATCGGATTATCAAATCCGTGGCACAACACCACACCCCTGTAGGGATACGGGCCTGCGTTGGACATTACGTTCCCACATACGTGGGCACGCCAACGGTCTCGGGCGAATGGCACATAATAGCCCCTCAGTTTTGCCTCGCAACAAGTCAACCATTTGACAGCTGAGAACATGACATCCGATTGGGTGGAGTCAATCACATGACTAACTTCCTTATCCCACGTAACAGGCGTTGAATACAGTCCTGCACTCTCAACAATCAATCCCGATCAGATTCATGTTTATCAGTCATGTGAGCAACCCATGCCTCAAATATCGACATCTCCGCTACTGTCTTATTGCCCCAAGTACAGGTAGCAAATGCAAAATCCATGAGATTCTAAGTTATAGTCCTAACTGACTACCCTATTAAACTACCCCACAAAAACTCACTTTCAGGAAAGGAGATGGTCACCATGAATCTTAAATTAATCACTTGCTGGACTCTTGTCATCTGTATATTTTTAACAGCCATCCCCACTCAAGTTGAGGCTCAACAAACAGAGGCTGAACAAGCGAATACTTCTACAATTTTTCCTATTGATACCGAGACGAACTCTTTGAGTCAAATTGTTCTCGGGAGGTTTTGCAATGAATAATAAGGTATTTTTTGCTTCAGCTGTTATCTATGCGGTGTCCACACTACTTCTATTCAGTGTAAGTGGTCAGCATTACCCGATATGGGCAACGGCTGTGCTCCTGGTGATTACTTCTTGTTTATTTGGCATCAGTTATCGCCGCTATCGTGTGTCTCCTACCGACAAGTCAGCCCTTGCGGTTTCTATAACCTATGCGCCCTTTATACTGGCTATTGTTAATTTTGGCCACAGCCTCTTGCCAGAGAATCAGACCTTTAGATCGCTATTCTCATTTCTTATAATCTTGCCAATGCTATACGTATGGAATACATATATTTGCCAACCCGTTAATGGCCCTAGCCACAACAAAGCCTCGCGCTCAGCATGAGCTGTAGATCAAAAAACACTCTATAGAGATATGCCATAACTATCTTAATTTTTAGACTTATCTCTTCAGTGAAACGTGTTTTCTTTTTGGTAACCAACGCTTAGGTGGCGGAGGTGGAGACAATCCATCGGAATGTACCCATGTAGACGGCAAAGCCAACACAAGCATGGCGAACGACCGACTGGCAATATCTGCCAAACACGAACGATCCCCTAGCCCACGCGCACGGGCATTACCTACTTGGGCACACCCTGAGCACCCCCCGGCGCTACACCCTAGGCACGTGCATGGGCATTGCCCGCCTGGGCACGTTCATGGGCATTACCTACCTGGGCACACGCATGAACACACCCTAGGCACGGTCGCGGACATTGCCTGCCTGGGCACGTTCGCCTGCCGCCATCCATGGCGGCAACCCGGCTCACTGAACTCGCCCATCCTGGGCTCATATCACCCTGGCACGCAATGCCCCCGCCCTTAGCCCACCAAACACACCCCAACCACCCCGACACACAACACCCACACTCCTGACCCAACCACACCAACCCCAACCACACCTAAGAAGGTCAGGGCTGGGCTTATGACAAACAGGTTGAATGTTGTGGCTGGTTAGGCCGCAGAGGTGGAAACAATCCAGCGGAACGTGCCCATGTAGGCAGCAAGTCCTAGGGCGATGGTAGGCACGATGACTGACCAGGTGAGCAACATCCAGTCAATTCGTTTGAGATAAGACGGTCTCGCCCAGGTGCGAAGCAACTGGCCGTTTGCGTCGCGGGCACCCATGCCACGTGCCTCCATCGTGGTGGCCAATTTCCCACCACGACGCAAGGCCAACACAAGCATGGCGAACGACCGACTGGCAATATCTGCCAAACACGAACGATCCCCTAACCCACACGCACGGGCATTACCTACTTGGGCACACCCTGAGCACCCCCCGGCACTACACCCTAGGCACGTGCATGGGCATTGCCCGCCTGGGCACGTTCATGGGCATTACCTACCTGGGCACACGCATGAACACACCCTAGGCACGGTCGCGGACATTGCCTGCCTGGGCACGTTCGCCTGCCGCCATCCATGGCGGCAACCCGGCTCACTGAACTCGCCCATCCTGGGCTCATATCACCCTGGCACGCAATGCCCCCGCCCTTAGCCCACCAAACACACCCCAACCACCCCGACACACAACACCCACACTCCTGACCCAACCACACCAACCCCAACCACACCTAAGAAGGTCAGGGCTGGGCTTATGACAAACAGGTTGAATGTTGTGGCTGGTTAGGCCGCAGAGGTGGAAACAATCCAGCGGAACGTGCCCATGTAGGCAGCAAGTCCTAGGGCGATGGTAGGCACGATGACTGACCAGGTGAGCAACATCCAGTCAATTCGTTTGAGATAAGACGGTCTCGCCCAGGTGCGAAGCAACTGGCCGTTTGCGTCGCGGGCACCCATGCCACGTGCCTCCATCGTGGTGGCCAATTTCCCACCACGACGCAAGGCCAACACCAGCATGGCGAACGACCGGCTGGCAATATCTGCCAAACGTGAACGGTCCCCTAGCCCACGCGCACGCCGCGCACGCGCCAGGCTCTCCCAATCACGAATCATCAGCCCCGCCGTCCTAAAACCAGCAAGAGCCGCAAGCACCGGCACCGCAGGCATTTTGAGAACTTGGGCTAACCCGTCAGCCATTTCGGTTGGGTCAACATCAATAAAGAGCACCACAGCTGGAACGCCGATGGCAAAAATACGGAGGAAAATACCGATAGCCAACCCAACAGAACCTTCAGTGATATGGATATAACCCCACTGCCAAAAGGTTTCACCCGAGGGCTGCCCATAGAGCAACATGCTGGTCGCACTGAGTGGCGCCGCCAACAAGATTGGCCAAATACGACTCAGGACCCGTTTAAGCCCGAACCCACACAACACTAGAACAGGGAACTCCAAGACCAACGCTACGGTGGCGCTCAACCAGTCAATCGTCACAATCAGCGGCGTCGTCATCACCATTACCGCCAATAACTTTGCAACCGGGTTGGCACTCATCAAAAGACCGAGGCGATTCCTTTCAACAGCCACTACCACGTTGTTGTTCGTACTTGTCATCACCACACCTCATCGCACCACATAGCCGGTAGCGTCTAAATGAATCTCGGTGGCAGCTAGGGCATTCACTAAATACTGATCATGGGTAATGGTGACAACCGCCCTACCGGCCTGTGCCGTTGCCTCAATCAAATCAACCAGCCCCAACCAGCTCTTTGCGTCCTGGCCAAACGTTGGTTCATCGAGAATGACTACCGGCGCACCGGTCACAATGGCCGTTGCCACACTCAACCGCCGCTTTTCCCCACCGGACAAACTCATCGGATGGGCATTCGCCAATGCCGCAATACCTAACTGCTCAAGCACCGCATCGGGGTCTGGCGCGGCGTGGGCGCGCGGGCCGGTACGGAGTTCTTCACGCACCGTGCGTGCCACAAACTGATATTCAGGCTGTTGAAACACCATAGAAATCCGAACCGCTAGCTCTGCGCTCTTCCACTCCAACGGGTTCGGCGTTTCTAAGCCCTCACACAGCTCATCACTGGCAACCACCTGTCCACCAAGCACCGGCAACAACCCCGCCAAGGCCAGCGCCAACGTTGTTTTCCCAACCCCGTTTGGCCCTGTAATCGCCGTGACTTGACCGGCACGAATACCAAAGGAAACCCCCGATACCACAGCGTTCTCGGGGTATCCAACTTGCACATCGCGTGCTTCAAGCAGTACCGGCCTAGCAGTTGAATGAGAAGGTGAAAGGTGCGCTGACTCCTCAATGACATGCGCCTGGCCGATCCCTCGTTTCGCCGGTGCCGGGTCACCAGGAATCCACACCCCTGACTCACTCAACGCAGGACGATGGTCGCGAAACACCTCATCAGGCTGACCATGTGCAACCACATTGCCTTTGGTATCTAAGACAATCACCTGTGTAAGGAGTGGCACCCACTGGGCGATGTTATGGTCAACAAGAACCAAACTCGTGTTGTGAGTAGATAGATGGTGTTCAATGGCCTGCACTAGCGCTTTCGCACCAACCGGGTCGAGATTTGCGGTCGGTTCATCCAAAGCCAACACACCAGGACGCATCGCAAGCACCCCGGCCAACGCCATGCGTTGTTGTTGCCCGCCGCTTAAATGCGAGGTGTTGTGTGCCAACCCTACATCAAGGCCTACCGCATCAAGGGCCTGCGCCACACGTGACCATATCTCGTTGCGTTCGACACCCAAGTTCTCTGCCCCAAAGGCAACATCATCGCCAACCCGAGCCAGCATCACCTGGGCTTCAGGGTCTTGAAGGACAAGACCAACCGCACCAAGAACCTCACCACGGGAAACTCCGTTGAGGGTTAACGAACCAAGCTCAGTACCGTCTTCTCCCCCACCAAGCACCCCAGCAAGTCCTTGTAGAATCGTGCTTTTACCTGCCCCCGAAGGCCCCAAGATGGCCACCCGCTCACCCGGTTCAAGGGTGAGGTTAAACCCTTGGATAGTTGGATGGTTCCGTGCGGCATGTTGCCAACCCCAGTTGGCAAATACAACCCTGGTCACGCAGCAGGCCCGGTATTCACCGTAGGGGCTGCTTCACGGCCAACGGCGAACCGATCCAATGCCCCGCTAGCGGCTAACGCCCGTGTAATAGCCCAGCCCAACAGGCCCGCAAGGATGGCGCCACTAATCAAACCCGCGATTGCATAGTTCAATAAAAATGCGGCGCCTTTTGCGAAGTTACCTTGAAACCCTTCTAAAATCCAGGCACCCACCGCAGCACCTACGCCACTGAGCAATGCGACAGGCAAGTTGAACCGTTTGTACATTAAGGCAATAAAAATCAGCTCAGCACCCAGCCCTTGAGCTAACCCAGAATACACCGTGCCGATTCCCCATTGAGAGCCCATGAGGGCGCTCACGATCGCGGCCAATGTTTCTACATAGAGTGCGGCACCTGGTTTTCGGATAATCAACCCACCTAATACCCCACCAAGCAGCCACGGCCCGAGAGCGATACCACCCCAACCGGGTGTAACCGCATCCATCACTTGCCACCATTGGCCACCAATCTGGTTCCAGATAAGGAAAATCCCGCCAGTGGCAACAGCAAGCACGCTGGCGACAACCCAATCAACAACGCGCCATTTCAACCTATTCGTTTGCATCGGTGTGCTCCTAACCCGTTCGACAATGTTCTAGGGCACACGGGTGAGGCCTTCCTGCACCGGTACTAACCGGATCAGGTTCGACGGTCGAGACAACGTCTCCTCTCAGCTCAGTTACGAGCTCCCGTGGCGTACTTAACCATAACAAACGATATTCACTATTACCTAATTCAACGACCGCTGCGAGTTACGCAAGTTAACTTTCCTGCTCGACAGCGGACAACTCGACATAGCCTTCTCTGGACAGAGCAATTAAACTCTGACAATTCTGTGCGTTGGCCCGATTTGTTGAGCCGATAGGCAGTGGCCAAACGATCCGATAACCCTTCTGGTCTGGCGCAACCACTAATGAGGTACAAACTATGGACTTTCTCGTCTATCTCCTTGATGCCAAGATTCAATTCGGCGATCAATTCATTCTCTGGCGTGAAGTCATTGGCAATATTTTTGGGCTGCTAAGTGCCTACGGTGGCATGAAACGTGCCGTATGGGCATGGCCAATCGGCATTATCGGCAACGTGATTTTGTTCACGGTGTTCTTAGGCAGTGTGTTTCACACCCCCCAAGCCGTTGATTTGTACGGTCAGGCTGGCCGTCAGGTGATGTTCATTATGGTGAGCATCTACGGCTGGTACCGGTGGAGCCAAAGCAAACGCCAGGAACCCTCCGAGGTTGACCCCTGCCGTT
The DNA here is from genome assembly GCF_036336025.1 of Stomatohabitans albus. NCBI lineage: Bacteria > Bacillati > Actinomycetota > Nitriliruptoria > Stomatohabitantales > Stomatohabitantaceae > Stomatohabitans > Stomatohabitans albus. The sequence goes on along the minus strand of NZ_JAYKKE010000001.1, from coordinate 930,774 downwards.
CAATCGTCACCGAACCGCACGAAGAAGTAGCCGCCGTACAACCGCGGTGGGCTACCAGAAACGAACGTATCGGCCTGATTGTTGCTGCAGTTGCGATGACCCTGTTCTTCTGGTGGGTCTTCACCCTACTAAATGCGTGGGGCCCACTACCTGACGCCTGGATTTTCACCGGCTCTATCTTGGCGACCTACGGGATGGCACGCGGCTGGACAGAGTTCTGGCTTATATGGATTGGCGTGGACATCGTTGGTGTGCCATTACTACTCAACAGCCACTATTACCCGTCAGCGATCCTCTACATTGTGTACGGTTGCTTTGTGACCTGGGGCTTCTTCGTGTGGCTCAAAGAGCACCACACCACCGGTGAGATTGAAGGTCACAACACTGACGAAGACGTTGTACCCGTCTAAGGGTGCAAGGGCCTAGCGGCTTGCCGGTTGGTCTAAACTCCGCAAGGTTCCAGAAACTGCTTCACGAGTGCGCTTTGCCACGTCTTGATAGCGCACCAGATTCTGCTGGTCTTGCACATTCATACTGGCTGTGTACTCGTGAATACCTACCCGTTCGGCGACCCAGTCGATTCGGTAGGTAAATACCTCTTCGGTTGTTGACGCAAAAATAACGCGCATCGCTGTTTCACCGAAGTAGCGGACATAGAGGGTAGGGATGTCACCCGGAGTTCGTGAAACTTTTCCGAGTTTCATCTCGATCAGTTCAAAAACGTGTTCAGGCGAAGCCGCCGCATGGATACGCATCACATTGCCCGTTTCAGTCGTGTCAACGAGCACACGCCGACCTGTTTTTGAATGTTTCGACGTTGCTAACGATTGCGGATGCCGTGCACGATGTGACGGTGCAGTGGTGGGTTCTTTCAGAAGGTAGAACAACATGAGGCACCCCCCAATGAGAGTTGCCGCAATGGTAATACTGAGAAGATCCACACCTGCATAACGGCAGAGACTTCTCGTTATTTAGAGGCCAACCGTTCATCTGAGGATAAGAACCATCTGCGTATTAAAGCTCCTACCCGATGTGAAGATCACCTACAAGCACACACCGGCGCTTACGAGAGAAGGAACGTGCGCTGGTCAGACCTTCACCAGTGGGTCCGGCAATGGTGAAGGTAGCAAAGCCTTCACCACCCATACCCAGGCCAGCGAAGCTAGGCCCGTTCTTCACAAAAATCGTCGTTCCAACCGCCCTGCCCATCGCGGTGAGGGCCGTCACATCACGGCTGTGCATCACCGCCGTATGCCGGTTGCCGCCCTCAATTTGCACCGCAAGGTCAATGGCAGCCGCAACAGAGCGCACCCGCACAAGTCCCAACACCGGCATCATTAACTCATGCGTGATGAAGGGGTGAGACGGACCTACTTCAACCGTCAGCAGCCGTGTGCCTACCGGCGGGTCCACCCCCATAGCCCGCAACACATCGACTGCGTTTTGGCCAATCCATTCAGGCTTAGGATTGCCACGTTCGTCAAGCACAACACGTTCAAGCCGTTCAAGCTCTGCCGGACTCCCAATCCGGTACGCACCGTGCTTTTCCATATTGTAAACCAGCAGGTCAGCCACTGAATCAACCGCCACAATCGCTTTTTCAGCGATACACGGCAAGTTGTTATCAAAGCTGGCCCCGTCAACAATGCACTTCGCTGCGTACGGAATGTCAGCCGTGTGGTCAACCACCACTGGCGGGTTCCCGGCACCGGCACCAATAACCTTTTTACCGCTCCGAAGGGCCAAATCAACAATCCCCTTGCCGCCTGTAGCCACAACCAAATTCACCTCAGGATGGGCAAGTAGTTCTTGGGTATTGTCACGCCCAGGATTCACAAAGGTAACAATCAGATCCTCGGGTGCCCCCGCCTCGACTAGCACCGTATTTAACTCACCAACCAGGCGGGTTGACACCTCCTTAGCCCGAGGATGCGGGCTAAACACAACAGTATTTCCTGCTGCCAGCATCGAAATAGCATTGTTGATAATGGTGGCACTTGGGTTTGTTGTCGGTGTAATCGCTGCAATAACCCCGTACGGGCTGTATTCAACCGTTGTCAACCCGTTATCCCCCGAAAATGCTTCAGCGGTGAGATCTTCGATACCCGGTGTACGTGTTGCAGCTACCTCTGTCTTCCACCGCTTATGGCTGACAATGCCCATACCCGTTTCTGAAACGGTATCAAAAGCAAGCTCATCAAGTACCGATGATTTAGTGGCATAGGTCCGAATCGCGTCAATAAACCGATCTCGGTCAGCCATCGTCATGGCACGGTACGTTGTGAATGCGCCACGAGCCGCAACCACCGCCTGATTTACATTTGCAAAGACGTTGCTATAGGGCGTATAGCCGGCACAAGATGGGAAATTGGGATTACACGTTGAACGTGCCGAGGTGACGGTAGCTACCTGCTTGCCAAGTGCTGGCTCCTCCTTCACCGCACGGACAATAGCCGAAACAATCCGGTCGATGTCGGTAATGGGAGAATCACTCATGAGCTCGTCGCTCCAATCGCTTCCAGAGCCTTGGTTACAAGTTCAAGGTCTTCGTCGAGGGCACCGCCACTTACCGCCATCGCACCAACAAAGGTGCCTTGGATAAAGACTGGCATACCCCCACCAATCGCCGTAATCCGGCCACCATGTGATGTGTGTAATCCTTGGAAATGACCGCCGTCAGCTAACAAGGGGCCTAAATCTCGTGTGGGCATACGCATACTCGCTGCGGTGTACGCCTTATCTTGTGCCATTTGAACACTCACAAACGGCGCATCATCATCACGCTGCACCATAATAGGTACCCCTGACTGATCAACGGCCGCGAAGGTGATACGAACCCCTTTTGCTCTAGCCAAGCGCAATGCCGTGTCACCTGCCAACCGGCAACGCACGAGGTCGAGGGTTGGCACTAAGTACCGTTTGGTGGCAGACGATACCGGAGATTCGGGTTGTTTTGCCACTAGTTTTTGACCGGACTCCACTGATCCAACCGTAGTGGACGGCGTATATTCATGAATCCAATTGGGAGGCGGACATACAGCCCAAGGCGGCCCGGAAGGAACCTTGTTATCTGTTGTCATTCCTTCCTCCTCACTTGAACCGGTTGGAGTACTGTCTGATAATTCAGTGCTGCCTGCCGCAACCTTCGCGCGTACTTGAGCCTCAATTTGCTTTAATTCAAAGCGAACTTCGTACACACGAGCAATCGCATACAAGGCGTCAGAAAGCCGATTGAGGTATTTGATGGCTTCGGGCCGGACTTCTTCATGTTCGGATAAGGTGAGCACCATCCGTTCAGCTCGGCGCACCGCAGTCCGTGCAATATGGAGTGCCGCACTCGTAGCCTCAGTTCCAGGTACCACAAACGCCCGTTGTGGGCCGCAAAAAGCCATGCACTTATCAATGAGGGCTTCCATCTCGGTGATGTCCTCATCATTGACCATACCGATAAGCATGGCCCTACCTTCACTATCTGAAGCAAGTTCGGAACCAAGCACAAAAAGCCGGTGACCAACGTGGTGAACGAAGTCACGGAGTTCATCGTCTGCCATTTGTACTTTTGCAGCACCGATAAAGGCGTTCGCTTCGTCAACACTGCCATAGGCAGAAACACGAATGCTCTGTTTGGGCACACGAGAACCGCCAAAGAGCGCCGTCGTGCCCTTGTCACCGGTTCGGGTGTACACGGCTGGCATCGCTAAACCTCTACTTCCACCGTGTCAACAATCCCCACAACTGCAGAATCAATGGGTGCGTCTGGGTATCCGGCGGCAGCGCGAGCTGATGACCCACCGGCCACAATGACCTGTTCACCGACCCCGGCACCCACCGTGTCAACACTAATTTTTACGGGTTCTTCCGCGGGGGTACCGTCAGGATTGAGTTGCTGGGTAAGCAGCAATTTAAAGCCCACAAGACGTTCGTCTTTACTTGTTGAAACCACCGTGCCGATCACCGTAGCTAAGTACATGTCAGCTTCCTTTCCGAACTTCGAGGGCAATTTGGTTAGCCTTGGCATAGTCACGAGCCAAGGCTGTAACAATCGTGTTGGGCCGGATATGTACCCGTGAACCACGCGGTAATACCGCAAGATCTTTGCGGCCAAGTACGGCACTATCAATCACAACAGGGACCACTCCGGCTGGAAGGCCGAACCCATTGCTCATCACACCGGTTTCTGGTCCGTCAAGAATCGCCAGTGTCTGGGTGGCAAGGTCTTGGGCATCACAGAATGCAACACCAAAGGAGGCGACCGTTTGGAGATTCGTGCGTAACATCGTTGCCCATGCTGGAGGCATCGAAGGAAACCAAGCCTGTTTTTCAGGCATATCTGGGTCGGCCGCATCACGTGCTGCCACGATTGGCCGGTTCAACATAATGAACTCGCTGATCACGTTTGTAGCCAGAGAATCCGTGATGCCGTGTGCAAGTTTGGCAACCGTATTAGTTGTCATCGTTGGCACCACCAACACGCGGTGATCACTCACCAAGTTCTCGGTTACATCTGTGAGTGGTATATCTGCATAAAAATGCTCAGGAATAACTCGCTTGGCACTCGGTGTAAATACAGCGTCCAAGTGAACACCAGCATTTGCAAGGGTGCGCAAGCTATTCATACTGTCTTCACTGCCGACAAGCGCACCAGTGAAAAGAACAAGTACGCGACGTTCTCTGAGGACTTCGAGGATCACTTCACGGATGATGATTTTTAAGGCTTGTTCATCAATCTTGTTGTCCATCATCACCTCCAAGATCCAAGGTGCTCATTGCCAATCCCAGTGGAGTTACCCATAGGGGATGTTTTGGTCGAATAACTTCGCGCCCCAGTACCTTTTCAAAGACTGATGGGGCAACCGGTAACATGGCCGAACCGCCAACCAGATACACCGGTCCAACATCTTCTGTCCCAATGGCATCACGAGCAATGGTGGCCATTTTTTCAAGCGTCGGACGAACAACCGCACCAACTTCAGCCGCTTTTGAAGGTGACTTCTTTAATTGTTCGGCGCGGTCGTAGTCGATTCCCATCGCACCGGCAAGTACCAAGGTGACATGGTGACCGCCAGTTGCTTGGTCAACAGACAACACAACCTTGTTGTCTTTTAACACTGACACACCTGTAGTGCCGTGACCGATATCAATCACACACCCCTGAGAGACACCCAATAACGCGGCAGCCGCAACTGGTTCATCGACAATCGCATTAACCTGCAGATCAGCAGCCTCTGCAACATTCTCAAATACCTTGACTGTTCCCTCAATAACACCAGGGGGAATAGCCACATTGGCTTTCTTGAACGTGGTCTTAATACGTTGTTCTAAGTCGGCTTTCAATGTCTGCACTGCACGCACAGCCCCAAGCCAGTCCACAACAATCCCATCTCTTACAACGGTTGAGTGTTGGTGAGCGCCGGCAACTGGTTTACCGTGTTCATCCACAACCGCCAGCACAATATTGGCCGTCCCTAGATCAATTCCGAGACTCAACTCACCATTGTGGTCAGCGACATCTCCAGACTTGATGAGGGCAGCAAATTTGCCTCCGAGGAGGTCACTGCGCGGCTGTTTACCCATTGGATTAGGCGATCTGATCTATGAGTGCGTCAACATCAGCGTGCGGACGTGGAATGACATGGCAGCTCTTCAACTCGCCAACGGCTGCTGCGGCAACATGGCCAGCGTCCACCGCAGCTTTCACTGCGCCCACATCACCACGAACAAATACCGTGACGTGCCCTGCACCAATCTTCGTGTAGCCAACCAATTCCACATTGGCAGACTTTGTCATCGCGTCACCGGCTTCAACTGCAGCAGTAAAACCGATCGTTTCAATCATCCCTAGTGCTTGACTCATTTGGATTCCTTTGGATTAGTGTTGAATTGTAAGAGGTCTGAACTAGCGTGAACCTGGCTTTTTACGTGCAATTGGTTTGCGTGCCGCAGGTTTCTTCGCTGCTGGTTTGGCCGGTGTTTTTGCCGGACTTGCTTTTGCATCACTCGCTTTTGTCGGCGTTGCCTTGGTGGACTCAGCCTTAGTAGGTTCAGGTTTGGATTCAGTCTTGGCAGGCGCTGAAGGAGATGATTCGACCTTTTGACTTGTTGTAGGTGTTGCCGTCTTGGTCGCAGCCTTAGTCGGCTCACTCGCTGCCGGTTCACTCTTCTTTTCGGCGGGGGCTTGTGCCTTTGCTGGAGCTTTGGCGGGGGTCTTCGCAGGAGCCTTTTCAGGCGCCTTCGTCTTTGAAGTCGATGTCTTTTTCGGCGCCGGCTTCTCATAGCCAACTGTGGCTTTGGAGAACACCATTGGTTCCACACCCGTTGAGGGCCTTGGAATCGTGACATGGGCGACCACACGGGTGACGTGCGGAACCGCTGCTTGTGCGGCAGCCATAGCTGCATTTACCGCACCCACGTCCCCGGTGATCTTGACCGAAACCATCCCCAGACCTCGGCTCAATTCGTAGCCGATCAGTTCGACATTGGCGCTTTTAACGGCGACATCTGCTGCTTCAACCGCAGCGGTAAGGCCTGTCGTTTCAATGATGCCTAATGCGTTCATACCTTGTTCTCCAGCGCGGTCTGAGCAGACCGCAGTAAATCGTGGATGGAAATAAAATGTTTCATAACTAAGGGGGTGCGTTTAACAAGTCGAGCCGCATTCGCGCCAATGGCACGATCAGCTTCTGGATCCACCCCAAAGCCTGTGATCAAATAGGGCCGGTTCTGGGGAAGTCGACGGGTCGTAATAATCGCCATATGGCCACTAATCCCAACCCCAATATCAAGCTGTGCTTGCGTGGCCGCCTGATGGGCAATTGCAAACGTGTCCTGACTGTCTATGCGTCCAAGTGTGATTGGTACACCTTCTTCTTCTGCACCGTAGAGCACAGGGTTCAAAGCGTCCTCAGTGATACCGTGTTGAACGAGTAGCGCAATTGACGGGCGTTCGGTAGGAATCCGACGATCCATTACACCGTCCCTCCGGTGAGCGCCAATCCGGTTGCCACCGCATTGCGTGGGCCAAGGTGGCCACGAATATTAGCCTGACCCGCCACAACACGGAAATCTGCGAGTGCCCTTGTAACAAGTTGGGGCACTTCAAAGTCGAGGGCACTGCCACCCACTAAGACCACAAAGTCAATATCCCGCACATTCTTGGTTGGGCTTACCTGAGCGAGAGCTCGCAATGCGTTCGTAACAAATACCCGCTCTTTAGCAGTCACACGGATACGACGGATGTGTTCAACAGGAGCATTGAGCGGTAACGCCACTGGTCCTTCAGGTTTGAGTACCACAACCCTTGCAAAAAGCTGTGGTGACAGTGGTTCGTCAAAGAACTGCACAGTACCGTCTTCATGGCGAATACTGAATAACGTTTCAACCTTGGCAAGTGGATAGCGCTTGATGTCTTCGGCGACTTCAAGGTCATCTATGCCAAGCTCAGACCCGATCAACAGCGTGACCATGTTGCCCGCACCAGCAAGGTGGATAGAGGTTTGAGACCCATCGGCACGACGCACAGATGCATCGGTGGAACCAGCACCCATATCCAAAATAGCGATAGGTGGTGCGGTTCCCGGTGTAGTTAATGCACCGGTTATCGCCATGTCTGCTTCGACCCCACCAACTTCTACCTTGCAATTGACCTGTTTGGCTAAGTCTTGGGCGATTTGTTGCATCTGAAGCCGATCGGCTTTCACCATAGCAGCCAACCCAACCGCAGCTTCCATCGCCGTTTCTTCTGCGATACCACCTACCACTTTGACTGGAACACTTGTGTCTACCGCCAAGATGTCAGTGATTTGAATTTGCTGGCTCGGTTGGTTCGTCAGGTTCCCCATGGTGACGCGGATATTTTCCATCATCCCGCCCACATTGGTACCGGCTTCACCAGTCACATCACTAAGCGTCCCAACACGTGCTGCCGTTTCCATGATCGCTTCAGCGCCACGGTCCACATCCACACTGACTGATTGGACTTGTCCAACAAATGTCAGTTGACCGGCTGGGATACGACGCTCTTGAACATCACCGGCAGGCGTTTTGATCACTACCGCTGACCGATTACCCACAAGTGAGCGAGCGATGGGCACCACCATCTTGGTGTCATCAGGGCTTAGCCCAAACAAGGTAGCGATACCAAAGGGGTTAGCCAATGTTTCAATAACACCGCCTTGGCGGGCAACCTCGATGGCACTCGTCATCCCCAAAGGCACATGGTCAATGAGGAGAACCTCATCAACAATAGGTACCTTCTTGTTCAGACGGTTATGGACCAAGACTCCGTCATCACGTTGAAGGACAACCCCTCGCACATCAGCGTGGGTGGCCCCATTAATCGTGGCAGCAATATCGTCAAATGAGTACGCCTTTGACGCAACAACAACCCATGGTCCGGCCCCTTGAGCATGGGGCAGGTCGGCCAAGGCAATGGTCGTGCCCACACCGATACCTTCCCCACCAGGGGTTGACGGGTTGTGCCCAATCATCGTGGACTCAGTGATAATGGTTTCGGTGATGGTCTCCATAGCCACATCACCAATCACTGGGGCTGCTTCATTGATGCGGATGAGATCGACATCGCCAAGGGTAAGCCCAGCTTGGGTTAACCCCTCGGTCAATGATTGGACCACCCCGGCAAGATTGGCTGGTGTTCCTTTCATGCCGCTGGTTGGCACCAGGCCGGACCCTAGAAAATCGGGTGCCACCCCTGGTGCCACTCGCGCAATAGCCACCTCTGTGGTGGCATTGCCGATATCAACCCCAGCAATAATCACATTCAGTCCTTGCGCAACCGGTCACGCTGTTCGTACACGTCAGCAGCTTCACGAACCCAGGCGGCATTTACCGCTGCTGAGTATTTGTTGTCCAGCTCATCAGCGATGTCCAACAGCTCTTGTTTGGTGGATCGATACGGCCGCAAGGCGTTGTATATCTCCAGTAATCGCGCATCGGGAATGGCAATCAACTCGGCTGCACGGCGTAAGTTACGGGCAAAGGCAGTGCGCCCCACACTTTCTGCAACCTGTGCTTGCATCTCCAATGTTTCTGGACTGATACGAAAGTCCTCAGTATTCAAGGTGCCATCAATAACTGCCTGATAATTGAAATCAGCCAGTGACTTACCCGATGCACTCTTGATCCGTTCAGGCACTTTCTCACTGAGTGGATACTGCGCGCTCGTCATCACCGTACCCTGTGACTCACTGGAAGCAGCGGGCGCAGGGGTTGGCGTGGCGGCTGGTTTCTCAGATACCGGGGCATTCGCCGACGGCGCTGGTGCCTTGTTAAACGACACTGTGCTATCAGCACCCAAGTTGGCTGTAATCTCAGCCATAATCTGTTGGACAAGTTCCTCTTGGTTCATCGTCCAATCCCTTCAATACGCAGTTCTTGTGCACGCCTATTCAGGTCGCACAACTGGGTCTCCTTGATGTGGAGCAAGGCGGCCTTGGCTTGGTACTTGGGACGAGCCATCTGGTCATTTCGCACAGGTACCGGGCCTGGACTCTCACCTTTCGCGTACTTTGCGGCGTTCTTGCCGATAGCACGGAACGTATCGAGGTCCACCAGGGGTGCCTGTGAAAACAGTTCCAGGTTTGACAAGGGCGGTAAATCAGCCTGGTGAATAACTGCAGTACCTTTGGACTGCACACCCACACCGATTCCAGAACCACTCAGTTTGGCGGCTTCGTGTGCAACGAACCCCACATCTGAGGTTCGGTACATGCGCACAAACCGATAGGACAGTCCCTCTTCTTCGATACCGGCGCAAATTTCACGCAACACATCGCGGTGAGGGATCTGAATAATCGTCTCCGTTTGCGCGCTACCAAAAGCTGGCGCCAATCCGATAACCACTTCCTTAGGGTTGGTGCCGCGTTCAGCATCACCCAGTTCAGTAATGGCTAAGGGTTCGGGGGCGACATGCTCACCTGGGGCGCTTGTTGGTGTTGGTACCGGTTCAACAGGTGTCGGCTCTGGTGCAACTGCTGTTGCAGCTGGCTCCGAAGCCGCCACAGGCGTTTTTGGTTCCGGTGCTGCAGGTACAGCCGTCGCAACTGGTGCGGTGCTTTCAGACTCGCGAGTTTGGCTACCTAGTTCTCCCGCAGCTGCCAGCTCGGCCACAACCTCTTTGACAATACGCAGGAGTTCATGTCGATCAATACTCATCATGCCTCCTAAATGCTGTCCGGGCTAATGGCCTGACGGATGGTCTTGATTTCATCCCACCGTTCATCACTGATCTGGTAACCCGTTTTTGGTCCGCCATAATCATTTGGTTGGTTAACCGCACTGATGACCTTGAAGTCCTTGGTCAGAACTGCGCTGGTGTGCAAGTAGTCACCAGCGACACGCTGTTTGAGGACATTCATCAGCCGTTCAGCAATCTCACTGAAACCCGCGCGATCAAGGGCACGAACCATATCCACACCGGTGATACCGCGGCTAATCAGCTCATCTGCAGCTTTCAAGTCATCAACAACATTGCGTTTCGGCATATCCTTGGACCCGTGGGCATACGTTGCTGCTTCTACCTCTTCGTCCGTAATCTCAGGCAACCCCAATTCACGGAATAGGCCTTGAATAACGCGAGCAGCTAAATTGCGCACCGCCACCGTTTCATCTTCGTTGGCTGGAGAGAGGCCAGCATCAACCTTTAAGTCGCGCTGGATGATATTCCAGTCATCAAAGTCCTCTGCATCCCAGTTGGAGCCGGCAAACATGTTGTCGTAGTTCGGAACGGCAGAATAACCAGAACAGATGAAGTCGGTGCCAGGCACAAACTGCATCAACGAACGGGCAACACGGCGCAAATCCGAGTGGGTGAATGTCTGGTCGTTTGAGGAGGCGCACTCTAAGTCGAGGGCCATCCCGATCAGGTTTTCACCCAAAATGGCACGAACACCTGATGGCACCGCCGTTGGTACACCAACGCACGACACAGATCCGTTTTGGGTGCCTTGAGAACCCGCTGCCTTGGTGACGTACAAGCAACGCGCTTCGAGATACAACATGGACTTACCTTCAGCGGCACCCATCTGTACTTCTGAACCCGTCCCCGAGGTAAAGCGCATCTTTAGCCCGCGGCTTGCGTAGCAGCTTGCCAAAAACCCCTTTGACCACGGCGTGTCATCACCGTCCATGAATACCGCTTCGGTTCCATAGACGGACACCGTTTCGGCGTAGCACGTATAGCCACGCATCCCGAGGTCTAATTCGGTTGCTTCTTCAACCGCACATTGGGTCAGCACACCCGGCCGCCCGCACTGGGCACCGATCAGCAGACTCATGGCGTTAAAGGGGGCGTAACGCACCACACCGACCGTTGTTTCTTGCTCAACGAATCCGCGCAGGGCAGCTTCGGCCGCATCGGCCGCAATCTGGACTGGATTGTCAGCCAGGTTTGTCACGTGGCACTGATTGAACGGCTGTTTGCGCGCCCGCATTTTTGAGACCGCCATCATCATTTCCAACACCGTCAACTGGCTCACCACTTCGGTCAGCTTGGCTGGGGTCATGCTGGTGGTTAATGACACGATCTCATCACGAGGCACGTTGATATCAACCATCATTCGTGCGAGTTCTACAGAATCCATCTTGGCGACCTCTTCAGCCCGCTCAAGGTTGATGCCGTAGTTTGCAATAAAGGTGTCGATCATGTCGAAGTCAGCACGCTGCTTCGAGTCCATTTCAACGATGACACCGTTTTCAATCCGGATACTGGGCACCGGATCACCAGGATTTTCCATGGCGATCAGCCCAACTTCCGGCCATTCAGTTACGAAGCCGTCTTGGTTAACCGGGCGGTTAGCAAGGGCTTCGAATCGTTTAGACCTTGCCATCACGCCCCCTAGATATACGGTGTAGCCAATGATTCAGGTTTAGCGCCAAGAGCACCAAGTAAATCAAGCCCGATTTCTCGTGCTGCAGTAACCGCTTGACGGACCGCACCCGAGTCACCGCTGAGGAATGAAATGACCTCATTAGTGAAACTTGTGCCCTCCCCAGGGCTGGCATATCCCACGACATCAACCATCGCCGCCTTGACTGCGGTATCAGCCATGACCACACCAATTGCAGCCGGGGCGCCAACGGTAATCCCAAAGGCTTTACCAACTGGGGCACCAAATGCCTTTTCAAGGGCACCTGAGGCGCGTGCGGTGTACTGGAATTCGAGGTGACCAGCATCGTTGGCATATACATCACCAAAGGTGCGGGTAACTTCTTCCAGCGTTACTTCTACTGCACGACGGGCGTCGGACACATCTTCGGCACCAAAGACGATCAATGAACCGTGCCCTGCACCACCCTTGGTATCGCGGGGAAGTTCAATCGTAACCACTTCGGTGTTGGTTGCCTTCACTGCTTCATCAGCCGCAAAGATTTGTGGGCCAGCTCCCGTGCGAGAGCCGATGATACCGATTGAACGGTATGGCTTATCCATCTTCATGTGCTTGTGCAGCTTGGCATCAACGTTGGCGATAACAAGGCCAACGGTGTCACCGAGTGGGTTCGTCCCGACAAACTCAGTGTGCGCAGGGCGCACCGATTCGCTTACCGCAGGTGTAGGAGCTGGGGCTGAGGCTGGAGCGCCGGATGAACTCACTCGCTTCATCACCTCGCCCATTACCTTATTAATGAGTTCCTCATTTGCCATGAGCTCTCCTTAACGTGTTGAACCTAGAGAGCGTATTAAGCGTCCAGGGTGGGGAGGATCTTCTCAACGTCAGTGTGTGGACGCGGGATGACGTGGACAGCAACAACTTCGCCCACATTACCTGCAGCCACGGCGCCGGCGTCAGTAGCAGCCTTTACAGCCCCAACGTCGCCACGGACCATGACGGTAACCAAACCGGACCCAATCTGACGCTGGCCAATCAGTTGCACGTTTGCAGACTTGACCATCGCATCAGCGGCTTCGATGTTGGCAACGAGGCCCTTGGTTTCAACCATGCCTAATGCTTCTTGCATTTATCTTTCCTCTCAATAATCCAGACGAGCTGGGGTGTTGGGTTTTTGGAACGGTTACCAGGCATCACGGATAATTCCGCTCAAATCTGCTTGGGTGACCGGTTTTGGGTTTGTAGTTGTACAAGGATCGACGATGGCATGGGATGCCAGGTCATCGAACAATGCTGGGCTGGGTGCCTCGCTCGCACCAAGTCCTGTCAGCGTATCGGCAATACCGAGTGTTTGACGAATCTCAACGATACGATTAATAACCGCATTCGCGGATTCAACGGGGGTCTGCTTAGCAATGCCGATGTGATCGGCTACTGCGGCGAGGCGTTGAACCACCCGGAGTTCTTCTGGGGTACTGGGATTAGGAAGCCCAGCGTTAAACGCTAAAACGCGCGGCAACAAGACGGAGTTAATCCGTCCGTGCACAAGGTGAAGTCGTGCCCCGGTCGCATGTGCCATGGAGTGCACGATACCGAGGCCAGCTTCTGAAAACGCAAATCCAGCCATCGTTGAGGCATAAAGCTGTATTTCACGGCTTTCCTGATTGCCTTGATAACTGGGTACAAGATGAGTGAACAGGAGTTCTATTGCATGCATCGCCCACATATCAGAGAAAATCTGGGCATCGGTAGACGTATACGCCTCAAAACAATGCGTCAATGCGTCCATACCGGTTTCAGCCGCAATATGAGCGGGTAGCGTCGCCACCGCCTCGGGTGTCAAAATCGCAATCTCTGGCAATACATCATCGGTAACCAGCGCGTTTTTGGTCCCATTTTGGTCGGTGATAATCGTGAATGGCGTGACCTCGGAACCAGACCCACAGGTTGTGGGAATGACGATAAAGGTGGGGCTATGGCCGTTATGGTTTATCGCTAATAAGCCGCCCTTAGCTGCATCGATTGGGGATCCACCACCAATGGCAATAACGACTTCAGGTCTTACCTGATTCGACATTCTTACAATTTCGGCGACGGTTTCAGTTGTTGGGTCAGGGATGACTCCATCAAAAATATGCACGTGCTGGCCCAAGCGCGCTTTAGCGTTTGCGACCAAATCCGTGGTAGCCAGGAATGCGTCGGTGATGATAAGCACTCGTTGACCGGAAAATTGCGTAAGGGTGTCCATTGCGTCTTCGCCCATGTGCACCGCAGTGGGATGATAGCTGACTGCCATTAGCTGGTGCCCCCTTCCTTATTGATCAACTGTGAAAGCTCTTCGATTCCTTCTCCCGTCATTGCAGAAACGACAAGTACGGGATGTGCACCCGTTTGTTCAAGAAGCGAAATGGATCGCTCAATTTCGTCTTCAGTGGCCATATCCTTTTTCGTCACTACCCCGATAACGGGTTTCATGAAGAACGATGAGAACCCTGGTGGTATACGGCATTCCAACGCGGTAGCGGCCAACAGGAATAAGATGACGTCTGCTTCAGCACTGGTCAGCTGCAAGGCTTGCTTATGGAATGGCCCATCAAGGTATTCACCCGGCGTGTCAAAAACATCACCTTCACGGTAGGTTGCCTGTGTTTTGACATACTCAATATCACGGTCCGTTAACCGTTGGGTGAGGGTCGTCTTCCCTACACCGACAGAACCGACCATTAAGACTGCTGCCATGACGCCTCCTATGACCGTGTTATTGGTGCGGGTGTAAATCGAAGTAATCCCACCAAGGTGTCAAGCACAGCACGTAGCCCCGCTTCTACGTCAGCCAAATTGCCAACGATTAAAAGGGAACCACTAAAGCGGTCAACGAACCCAAGCTGGACTTCGCTGGCTTTTGTTGCAGCATCTGCTGCAATAATTGACGCTTCACTTGGGGTGATGGTCAAAATCGCAATCGCCCCATTCAGATCTCTCCCGAGACCGAGTTTTGCAAACAACTGCGGATCAGGATTAGCCACGATGTGGGCAAGTGTTACCTGTTTGCCAGGAACAAACTCCTGAATAACCCGTTGCTTACTTTCTTCCATTGAAACGCCTTCTCCTCAGCTCAACGTCCAAATGGTGGACCTTCGTAACGTAGTACTTTTGCTGATAGGAGTCCAATTGCCTTCCAAACGTGCAAATGCGGACCACAAGGGTCCGCATTGGTGCATTTATTACTTACGAAAAACGACTATTCAGACGTGTTTCCGCTTGTATCCAAGATGTCGTCCTCAGAGTAGGAGTCACGTTCCACGTAAGCCACACGAATAGACGGGCCCATCGCAGTACTCATGGCGATGTTTTTGAAGTAACGACCTTTAGCGCTTGAGGGCTTCAACCGTGCAATCTCTTCGATAAGGGCGTTGTAGTTTGCCCACAGATCCTGGGCGGAGAAGGATGCTTTCCCGATAATCGTGTGCACATTGGCCTGGCGATCAACACGGAAGTCCACCTTCCCGCCTTTGGCATCAGAAACCGCCTTAGCTACATCCATCGTGACGGTGCCGGTCTTGGGGTTAGGCATCAACCCACGCGGGCCGAGGACCTTACCGTAACGACCGAGCTTGCCCATCTGGTCTGGTGTTGCGATGAGCACGTCAAAGTCAAGCTCACCGGATTCAATCTTGTCGGTGATTTCATCAACACCAACAACATCGGCGCCAGCCTCAGTAGCTTCGGTGGCCTTGGGGCCTTCAGCAAATACCGCAACACGGTTAGTTTTACCCGTGCCAGCCGGCAAAATAACTGATCCACGAACCATCTGATCAGCTTTACGTGGGTCAACACCCAGGCGGATTGCTACCTCGACCGTCGGGTCGAAGGAAACCGTCACCGTTTCCTTTGCTAGGCGCACCGCATTTGACGGGCTAACCAACACGTTGCGATCAACCTTCTTGGCTGCTTCTAAATATTTCTTACCTCGTTTAGGCATATGATCTCCTTGTGGTGCATTCAGGCGGGTCTCAGCCGCCCTCCCACATCGCAGTTATTAGTCGACGACAACCAGGCCCATTGAGCGGGCGGTGCCTTCAATAATCTTGGTGGCCGCATCTAGGTCGTTGGCATTCAAGTCAGGCATTTTTGTTTCTGCAATGCCACGCACAAGCTCACGCTTGATTTCACCAACTTTGTTGCGGTTTGGTTCACCCGAGCCCTTTGCAATCTTGGCTGCCTTGATAAGTAATTGCGCAGCCGGAGGGGTCTTGGTGATGAAGTCAAAGGAACGGTCTTCATAAACCGTAATAACAACGGGAATCGTGTCCCCAGCCATTGGCTGAGTCTTCTCGTTGAACGCTTTGCAGAACTCCATGATGTTCACGCCGTACTGACCCAAGGATGAACCTACGGGCGGGGCAGGGGTTGCCTGACCGGCGGGAATCTGGAGTTTGATATAGCCATTTACTTTTTTGGCCACGGGGTACTCCTCTAATGAATCGTGTGACGACCAGCCAAGTGGCTGGGGGCGAACTGGACATACCAGCCCACCACGAATCCACCTCGTTTGAGGCGGACCGACCATTGTGCATCTCGAATTAAGGAATTGCAGGAAATACCTACGATTCAAGCCCTCTATCTGCTTAAGACCTGGGCAAATGCAGGCCAAAGGCATTTGCAGAACCGCAGGGGTATCGGGTATCGTACGTCTATCCGGTCGCATTCCAATGCAAGGGAATCAGGTGAAAATCCTGAACTGACGCGCAGCGGTAACACGGACGGAACGACACAAGCCACTGTCATCTGATGGGAAGGCGTCGGTTCCGGTTGATGTGAAGTCCGAAGACCTACCGGGAAACAACTTCGAGCCTCGCGTAACGGCTCTCGTGAAGAAGATAAGGATTTTCTTATACATGAACCGTTCTGCTGTTCTTTTGTCATTGTTTGCTGCCCTTGCATTGTCTGCGTGCACAACCCCATCCCCTGTGGATCAGAGTGCATCGCCATCAAGCACAGGGGAGCCAACAAGTGCATCAGCTTCAACAAGTGAAGCCTCAAGTGACGCAACCACCGCAAGTGCGACTGGCAAGGTGATGAGTTGCACTGATGAACTGACCTTTGACACCCCGCCCAAGCGGGTGGTGATGGTCGGCGACGATCCGGCGGCCTATCTCCTGGGTCTCGGCGTTGTGGATTCTGTCATTGGGCGAGGTGAGGATATTCCACCAGGTGTGTACAACGCCGAGGACGAAAAGGCGTTGAACGCCATCCCTCAGCTTGAACACACGGTACCTGAAGGTGGCGGCGCAACCGTTTCAACGGAAGTACTGCTAGATCAGAACCCCGATCTGGTTATCTCCTATGACACGGGTGCTGACCGGGCTGCTTTACGCAGTGCCGGTGTGCCTATGTACACCTCCGATCAGTTCTGCCCGGATTATAAACCCGTACCTGCATCCTTTGACCTTGTGGCTAAGGAATATGAAAAGTATGGGAAGATCTTCGGGAAAGAAGATGAAGCCAAACAGAAGATTGATGAGTTCCAGTCAAAGGTGGATGCCATTAAGGCCGCAGCCCCGGCTGATTTAGGGTCAGCGATGGCCTTATACGTCACTGCGGGTGACCCGGTGTTTTACACCTACGGAAATGGCTCGATGATTCACCCGATCATGGAAACGGTTGGGTTGCAGAACGTCTATGCGAACGACCCGAATCGTCTGATTGGGGAAATCGCCGTTGAGAAGATTCTTGAGGAAAACCCTGACCACATCATTTTGTTGCATGACGATAATGATGAGCAGGCCGTACTTGACACCTTCTTAAAGAGCCCAGGAGCTTCTGATCTTAAAGCGGTGAAGGAAAACAAGGTTTATCCCTTGCCATTTGTCTTTACCGATCCACCATCACCAACCTCGGTGATTGGTGTTGAAAAGCTCAGCGAGCAAATAAAGAAGTAGCGAGTCGTGCGCGTACCGTCGATTAGCAAATTCTGGTACATCATCGCCCTTGTGGTGGTGCTGATCATCAGTCTTGTCTCAGCATTCGGGGTAGGGCCAGCAGCCGTTCACCCCTTGGTGGTGCTTGACATTATCAGCAACCACACCATTGGCACTGAGCAGGTGTATGACTGGCCGAATTTGACTGCAGCAATTATCTGGGAAACCAGGGTGCCGCGAGTCATAACCGGCCTCTTCACCGGAGCAGTGTTAGCCGTGAGTGGTGCTGTTTTGCAAGTCGTCGTACGCAACCCGCTTGCAGACCCCTACACATTGGGGCTTAGCTCGGGGGCGTCAACAGGGGCCGCCTTTGTTGTGTTGGTGTTGGGCACAACATGGTTGGGCGTCATGACGCTCCCGGTCTTTGCCTTTTTCGGCGCATTGGTGGCAACCCTTGCCACCTTGTTATTCGCGGGGCGCCGACCCTCACCCGCCAAGCTCATCCTCTCAGGGTTGGCCGTGGGGTATGGGTTTACCGCGATAACAAACATGCTGGTATTCAGTGCCGACAACCCTGAAACTGCACGTTCTGTGTTGTTTTGGATGCTTGGCTCTCTCGCTCGAGCCAGTTGGCAAGATGCCATGATTTGCGCACTAGCGGCACTCTTTGTGTGTCTGGTAGTTGCGTATTTCGGGCCAGCGCTTGACGCGCTTGGTGGCGGTGATGAGGCAGCCCAGGCGGTGGGCATTAACCCTAATGCTGTCCGCATTGGGCTCCTCATTGTGGTTTCGATCGGCGTTGGGATTGTGGTTAGCGCCTCAGGTGGGATCGGGTTTGTTGGCCTGGTTGTCCCCCACTTGGTGCGCGGTCTCCTTGGCCGCGCCCAACGCATGGTCACCCTCGGGTGTGTCCTATTGGGCTCTGCCTTCCTTGTGGCGGCTGACTCCATTGCCCGGGTTGCCTTATCACCAGTTGAACTTCCAATCGGCGTAATCACAGGCTCCGTAGGTGCCCCATTCCTACTGATGCTGTTGCATAAAAGTAAGACCCCGTTGTAAGCCAAACAACCAGTACAGCCAAGTTTTAGAGACGGAGGAAAGGAACGTGTTGGCTCGCTATTCACTTGTAGCATTCACCCTCATTGGGTGCGTCAGCCTCTCCGCGTGTAGCACGACGCAACCGGCTTCTGTTTCCTCTTCAACCGCTACACCCGCTCCAGGGACCTCCGGTTCACCAGCAGTAGCCAATGAACCGGCCATCAAGGTGATGAGTTGTACACAGACGTTGACCTTTGACCGTGCACCTGAACGTGTTGTATTGCTCGGTGACGACTCAATCCCGTTTATGAATGAGATGGGCTTGCTTGACAAGGTTGTTGCCTTAGGGGAACCGATTCCCGAAGGGATCTACAGCGATGAGCTCATGGCCAAGCTCTCGTCTATTCCTCTGCTTGATCATGTAGAGAACGCTACGGGTGGCAGCCAGGTATCCACCGAAACCTTACTGGCGGCCAATCCAGATTTAGTTGTTGGATACGACTCAGGGGCTGACCGAGCGGCATTAACTCAAGCTGGTGTGCCGTTCTACTCACCCGATGCCTGGTGCCCGGACGTTAAGACCAGCCACGCGATTTTCCATGATATTAACGATGAGGTGCGCAAGTACGCCGCAATATTTGATGTCGCTGATGAGGGCGAAGCATTGATCAAGCGAATGAATGCGCGTGTAGCTGAGATCAAGTCAATGAATGCAACACCTCGCGGAACCGGGATGGCGTTATATGCCTCACAAGGCAAAACGACGTATACGGCCTATGGCAACGGCTCTATGGTTCAGCCGATGTTTGAAGCGGTTGGCCTTGAAAATGTGTATGCCAATCGCGATGAACGGATTATCCGTGATACGGCCATTGAAGCCATTTTGACTGAAAACCCAGGCACGGTGGTGTTGCTCTACCAACGTGATGACCCGGAAGCACTGAAACAAGCGTTTGTCGCCTTACCGGGAGCTCAAGATTTAGATGCAGTGAAGAACAACAAGGTGTACGCCCTGCCTTTTGTGTACACCGACCCACCCACACCGAACACGATTGAGGGTGTCGAAAAACTGAATGAACTGCTTGGTTCGTAACCGAAGGTCGAGTGTGATGAACGTAACTTTTGTAAAAAATAGCCTCATGGCCGCATTGTGTGCGGGGGCGCTTGCCGCATGCACGGCACCGGCACCACAACCGGTTCAGTCCAGCGCCCCTACGGCTGAGTCCTCTGCCGAAACGACAACACCGGCGGCAACGGAATCATCAACCTCTGCAGCAGGAGGTGGGGACGCGGGACTCACTCCTGAAACGGGCCCATACACCGTGATGAGCTGTACGGAGGAGTTGACCTTTGAAAAGGCACCTGAGCGCATTGTGCTGCTCTATGACATTGGGGTTCCGTTCCTTTCCGAACTAGGAAAGATGGATCGCGTCGTGGCGATGAGCCAAGCAGCCACACCAGGTATCTATGACGATGAGGTGTATGCCCAGCTTGAGCGCATTCCGCTCCTCGAAGGCACGAAAACTGAGGGCGGTGGGGTCAATGTCTCACTGGAAAAGATTTTAGAAGTGCACCCCGACCTGGTTATTGGAACCACGAATGCCGCTGATAGTGAGGCATTAAAGAAGTCAGGCATCAATATGTATGTGCCCGACCAGTACTGCAGTGAACTTGAACGAAAGCCTGCTTCCTTTGAGGATGCGAAGAAGGAATCGCTTAAATTCGCCAAAATTATGAATGATCCTGAGGCTGGCAAGCAGCTTGTTGACCGACTGGATCAGAAAATTAAAGCTGTGCGCGAAAAAGCTCCCGATGAACGCGTTAGTGCCGCAGGTATCTATATCGATGAAGGCACCGAAGAGTTCTGGGGCTATGGCAACGCATCAATGGTGCAACCCATCTTTGATGCCGTCGGATTCGACAATGTGTACGGCGATAATCCCGAGCGCCTCATTGAAGGTATGTCGATGGAAACGGTGTTGGAAAAGAACCCGAACACCATCGTGCTGTTCTTCATCCTCGGTACCCCTGAAACAGTGAAGCAGACTTTTGCTAGCTTGCCTGGGGCAGATCAACTTGATGCGGTGAAAAACGATCGCGTCTTCGCGATGCCGTTCCGCTTGACTGACCCGCCTTCACCAGTATCGGTGCGCGGTGTTGAAAAACTCAGCGAACTGCTCGGTTCTTGAGTTCTAACCCTTGATTAAGAGCGAGAAACGTATGAAACATTCCATTCTTATCAAAGCCCTTACTGCTGCGTTGTGTTTAGGCACCTTGGCGGCATGTACTGCACCAACTCCAAATGGCAGCGACACTCCGTCTGCCACAACAGCGCCTACAAGCGAACCAGCGGCAAGTGAATCCACTGATGCTGCCTCTGATACCGAGAGCACCAGTGCAGCGGACGGCACGAATATTGTCTTGAGTTGCACACAAGAATTGAATATTGATAAGGCGCCAGCACGGGTTATCACGATGGGTGATGATGCGATGTCATTCCTCTGGGAGATGGGCCTTCAAGACACCGTTGTAGGGATGGGTAAACCATTACCCAAGGATGTGTACGGCCCAGAGGTGTTAGAAGCCTTGAAGGATGTACCCATCATTGAGGGCAGCAAAACCGAAGGTGGTGGGGCACTTTTGTCTACAGAGTCGCTCCTTGCGCTCACCCCGGACATTGTGATTGGTTTCGATAGCGGTGCTGATCGTGAAGCCCTCACGAAGGCGGGTGTTTGGTTCTACTCCCCCGATGCCTGGTGCCCTGAACGCAAAGTCAAAATTGGCTCTGACGAAACCACCACAGACGCCATTCCTGCCAGCTTTGATCTCGTGAAATCCGAGGCTCGTAAATACGGAGAAATCTTCCATCAGGAAGACAAGGCCGAGGCACTCGTTAAGAAACTAGACGGCCAAATTGAAGCAGTGAAGAAGGCCGCAACCGAAGACAAAGGCACCGCCATGGCGCTGTACCTTGATGAAGGTAACGACAAGTTCTTTGGTTATGGCGCTGGCAGTATGATCCAACCCCAGTTTGACGCGGTAGGCCTCAAGAATGTGTATGCCGATGTCAAGGACCGCTTAATTGAAGGCATGTCGATGGAAGAAGTGCTGAAGCACAATCCCCAAACGATTGTCATTTTCTATCAACATGGCACCCCCGAAGGCATTATCAACACCTTTAAAGGGATTGCAGGTGCCGACCAACTTGACGCGGTAAAGAACAACAGGATCCTCACCTTGCAAAACCGTTTTGCAGATCCACCTTCTCCGAACTCCATTCGCGGGGTCGAGAAGATCAGCGAATTTATTAACCAATAAACACGTATTACTGATTGCGTGTTGAAGGGACAGATATGTCTGGAAAGTTAGTCTCATTCGCAGCCGCCACGATGTGTGCACTCGCATTGAGTGCATGCACCGCTCCTGCCCCGACTGAGGTAGGAGGGTCATCCGAGGCAGCTGTTAGCAATACGCCGTCAGAAACGACCGCTACCCAAGCAACCTCAGAACCAGCCAAGGTCGCAAAGGATGAACCAACGAAGGTTATGAGTTGCGATCAGGAGCTTACCTTTGAAAAAGCTCCCGAACGCATCGTTACCTTGGCTGATGACTCTATTTCATTCTTGTGGGAATTGGGGTTACACGACAAGGTTGTCGGTATGGGCAAAGCACCCAACCCTGAGGTATATAAGCCCGATGTGTTAGAAGCACTTAATCAAGTACCCATCATTGAAGGTAGTAAGACGGAAGGTGGAGGAGCAGTGCTCTCTACCGAGTCCATTCTCGCCCTTGACCCCGACCTTGTGATTGGGTATGACAGTGGTGCAGACCGCGAAGGGCTTAACAAAGCTGGTGTGCCCTTTTATTCACCAGAAGCATGGTGCATCACCAAAGGCTCCAATATTCCAGATGATGTTGAGCCAGCCAGTTTTGATTTAGTTGAACGTGAGGTACTCAGCTACGGCAAAATCTTCCACATCGAAGATAAAGCCACAGAATTGGTAAAGAACCTGGACAATCAGATTGAAGCCATTAAGTCGCAATCACCGGATAGCCGAGGAACTGCGATGGCCGTCTACATTAACGAAGGTTCAGACAAGTTCTTTGCCTACGGTAAAACCAGCATGGTTCAGCCCCTCTTTGAAGCTGTTGGGTTGACGAACGTCTACGGCGATCGCAAGGAACGGCGGATCGATGGGATGTCCATGGAAGAAATCCTGAAACGCAACCCAGACAATATTGTGTTGCTGTTTAATTCAGGAACTGGTGAAGGGTCTAAAGAAACCTTTAAGAGCATTGTGGGCGCATCCAACCTTGATGCGGTGAAAAACAACAAGCTATACGCAATGC
The DNA here is from genome assembly GCF_036336025.1 of Stomatohabitans albus. Classification (NCBI taxonomy): domain Bacteria; kingdom Bacillati; phylum Actinomycetota; class Nitriliruptoria; order Stomatohabitantales; family Stomatohabitantaceae; genus Stomatohabitans; species Stomatohabitans albus. Next base: position 907,622 of record NZ_JAYKKE010000001.1, on the reverse strand, counting down.
CATTCCGGTTTGTTGATCCACCTTCACCGAATACGGTTAATGGCCTTGAACGACTCAATGAGTTGTTTGGGCAATAACCACAGGACAGATCTTTAACCAACACTGAAAGGACATTGTGTCTTATAAATTAGTATCAATCCTCGCTGCTGTCGTCGGTACGGCTGGCCTTGCGGCCTGTTCTGCCCCTGCGCCCACACCTGTGGACGATGCCTCAGCGAGTGCAAGTACCACTGCCGAAGCTAGCAGCGCAGCAAACGGCAGTGAATCATCCGAACATGGCGAAGCTACGGTTGCGAATAATGAACCACGCAAGGTCATGAGTTGCACTCAAGAATTGACGGTAGAAAAGTCGCCACAGCGAGTGATCACCATGGGTGATGACGCAATGGCCTTCCTGTGGGAAATGGGTATCCATGACCGTGTGGTTGGTATGGGTAAAGCGCTGGCCACCGAGGTGTATGAACCTGAGGTTCTCGAGGCCTTAAAGGATGTGCCCATCATTGAAGGTCAGAAGAACCCCGGCGGTGGGTCCACATTGTCAACCGAATCGATTTTGGCCTTAAACCCTGATTTGGTTATCGGCTACGACACCGGTGCGGACCGTGAAGCCCTTACCAAAGCCGGTGTGCTGTTCTACTCCCCTGATGCCTGGTGCCCTGATGAAACAGGATCAGATGCGGTTGAGTTACCTACCGCCAACTTTGACCTGGTGAAAACCGAGGCTCGCAAATACGGCAAGCTCTTCATGATGGAAGATAAGGCCGAAGAAATCATCGCCCAGTTGGACGGCAAAATTGAAGAGGTCAAGAAGGCTTCTCCACAAGACCGTGGCACAGGTATGGCCATCTACATTGACGAGGGTGACGAACAGTTCTGGGCCTATGGCAAAGCCAGCATGGTTCAACCACAGTTTGAGGCCGTTGGGCTTAAGAATGTCTACGCCGACCGTAAGGAACGCCTGATTGAAGGCATGTCCATGGAATCGGTTCTTGACCAGAACCCTGAAACCATCGTGTTGCTCTATGGCTCTGGTACCGCTGAAGGCGCCAAAAACACCTTTATGGGTATCAATGGGGCGTCCAACTTGGATGCGGTGAAGAACAACAAATTGTTCACCATGCCCTTCCGCTTCACTGATCCTCCTTCACCAAACTCCATTCGCGGTGTTGAGAAATTAGCCGAAACGTTAGGTCAATAACACAATGATTACTGCTGACAACCTCATCATTTCACGTGGTGGCCGTGTGGTCGTTGACCACGTGGACTTCACGACTGAAGGTTCAACCATGATCGGGGTTGTCGGCCCGAACGGTGCCGGGAAGTCATCCCTCCTTGCAGCACTCTACGGCGTGCTTAAACGTGATAGTGGCAAGATTGTGGTTGACGAACGTGAACTGCGTGAGCTTTCACATAAAGAGATTGCACGGCGGATGGCGGTTGTATCACAGCGGCCTCGAGATCCGTTGGCCTTGACGGTACGTGACAGTGTGCAGTTAGGGCGTCTCGCGCATCGTTCGATGTTGTCCTATGGCAATGCCGAGGACAAGGTCTTGACCCAACAGGCGCTCGAGATGGTTGAACTTGACCACTTGGCTGACCGGCTCACCAGTGAGTTATCCGGCGGTGAACAACAGCGAGTGATGATCGCCCGAGCCATCGTGCAACAGGCTGATCACATGCTGTTGGACGAACCCACCAACCACCTTGATATTCACCACAGTTATGCATTGATGGATCTTGTAACGCAACTGGAATGTGTTTCTGTTGTCGTCCTTCACGACTTGAATCTGGCTGCACGCTATTGCGATTCCATTGTGCTGTTGGATCAAGGGGCGGTTGTCGCTTCAGGCCCAGCATTTGATGTCTTGTCACCAGAGATTATTTCATCGATTTACAAGGTTGACGTTGAGCGCATTGTGCACGAGGACAATTTTCACTTGGTGTATTCACCAAAGAAAGGTACGGAATGAGCATTTTCCATGAACTGTTGGAACGATGGAATATCCAACAACGCATTTTCATGGAGCATCGTGAACATCGTGTCCACGTCATGGCTAGCGTGATTAATGAGCTTGACCCTGTAGACGGTCGCCCTATCAGGGTGCTTGACTTGGGCTGTGGGCCAGGCTCCGTCTCGCACACCATTCTCGAACAGGTCCCCAATTGCCAGATTGTTGGTGTTGATAGAGACCCCGTGCTGTTGCGCATCGCAGCCGAAACAAATCCCGATCCGTCACGATTCCATATCGTTGATGCCAACCTGAGTGAAGCCGGTTGGCTCGACAAACTCCCCTTTGATGAATTTGATGCGATGGTGTCTGCCACTGCGTTGCACTGGCTATCTCCCGCCGCACTCGTGTCGGTATATGCCGAAGCGGCAAAGCTTATCCGTCCCGGAGGGGTACTCCTCAACGCTGATCACTTGTATTACAGTACCGAACAGAAGCCGGTATTGGGAAGCATTGCCGAACGCTTGCGTGATCGGTACATGGACATTGCCATATCAGAAGGCGCCCAAACATGGGAAGCCTGGTGGGATGAAGCCTTAGCTGTTCCAGAGATGGCCGTGGAAGCCGAGCTTCACCGTGAGCGTTGGGCTGAACGCCATGCCGCAGCCTATGTCACAAGAACATTTCACCTCGAAGCAATGCGCGCCGCTGGGTGCAGCGAAGCCGATGTGATTTGGAGAGAGTTTGACGACATCGTTCTTTGTGGAGTTCTCTCTACATAGTCGTCAATACCGATGTTGGGCGTACCTTTCTTCTCCTCTCGCTCAGGTACGCCCAACATTTCTCCGCTGCACCACGGCATAAGCTAGTCCGTAGTGCAGGAGGTAAAGATGGAATCATTCGTTGCCCTTGATTTCGAAACGGCTAACCGTGTCCGCGCATCTGCTTGTGCGATAGGGCTCGTACGGTTTGACCACAACGGTGAAGTAGAAGATTCGTTGTACACCTTGCTTAAACCCCATCCTGATTACGCTGTCTTTGAGTATGGGAATATGCAGGTGCATGGTATTTTGCCCGAACAGGTTGAACATGCCCCAACGTGGGAAGACATCTTTCCTGCGGTTGCAGATTTCATCGGCGATATCCCCGTTGTGGCACACAATATGGCTTTTGATGGGTATATCCTCTCCGATTTAGCCGCACTCTATGACCACGATCCAATCATGAACCGGCGCTATTGCACCCTACGCCTTGCTCGCAAACTCCTTGATCATGCCATGCGTAAAAACCTTGCTCAGGTATTCAACTATTACTATCCTGACCGGGCGTTCACCCATCACCATGCCGGCGAGGATGCGTTAGCGGCCGGAATGATTTTTTCACGTATGCAGGCGGAGCATTCTATTGAGGTACTTGCCAAACTCTGCCCACCTACAGGCAAGCACATTCATTCCTAGCTGGTGAAACTACTGAGATAGGTATTCCACAAAATGGTTCTTGACACCATCACTTATCGAACGCTTACCACCAACAAAATGGATCATCCGTTCTTTTGCCCCAAGTGTTTTAATTAAGCCCACGTACCGATCAACCAGATGCATATCTCGATATAAGGGCAGAATTGGTGCATTGTATTGGGCGGCCATCTGTCCTGCGGCAATACCATCAACAGGGCTATCCGCATCGACAACCACAATGTCTGTCGCATCTCTAAACGCCGTTGTCAACACCCGTTCGGCAATCGTCTGCTGGCCTGGTCCAGGTTGCAACAGGTCTGCGCTTGGTGCGCAGGTACTTTCTGGATAGCTGACCTGTTGTTCGATTGCGGGAGCGATATCAGCATGCACAAAGTGGCTTGAGCGGTTAGCAAGTGCCGTACTCAAACCATCCCCAATTACCCATAATTCGTAAGGGTTACGTTCATGGAGCCATCCGTAGACAGGGTTACTCCCACTTCCGGTAGGACTCATCACATGCGTAGCATTACGTGATACTGCGAGTGCACCAGCTACAAGGCTGACGGCATAATCATCTGCCGGTGAGATGATGTAGGTTCGGTTTCGGGCATTCTTGGAGTAGTGGTCTGCCAGACTCATCGATGTGGTGACACGGTCTGGTCCGGCTATCCGCTCAACCGTGTAGCCAAACCCTTGGACTTGAGCGATGAGGGAATCTGATATCACTGTGGGGCCACCTATGACCGTTACGGTTGCGTCATTGGTGGCGATGCGTCGCAGTTCAGCCTCAATCTCAGGGGTTAGCCCCTCACTAGGGGTCAGCAGAATTGGTGTTGCATCACCTGGTTTTGATGTATTCAGCGCGGCAATGGCATCGGGGTAGTTCATTGCCGAAACTAAGACAACATGATCCTCAGATCTGGCTTTGTACAGGGTTTTACTAACGGAAATAGCCGTGGCAAAGCGATCTTTTCCAGAAACCCGCTCAAATTCAATCTCAGGTGCCAAGCATCGTGGTGACTGATCTTCTTCCTCAGCACTCGCAGTGGGCGTTGCCTTCGTTGGATGGGGTGACGTTCGGGCAGACTCAGGAGAGGCCATCGATTCATTGGTGATCGTTTGGTTTGAGTCAGCTGGTATCTGGTCGTACGCTCCAAGCGACGGCGTTGCTCCTTCGGGTGGCTGATTAGGTAGTTCCTGTGGGTCAGGGAATAAGAAATGGGCGACAAGACCGAGTGCAACAGCACCGAATGCCGCCAACGCAGCTTTAGGCGGATATTCCATCAAAGCCCTTTCTGGCGTAGCCCCAATAATGAGGTACGTGACCTATCGTTCACCAGAGTTAGAGATTCATCTCATTTTTATTTCTCTACGTGACTATACGTTGGCCTGCCTTCCAAACCAACTGCCGACCATTTATTCGATAGCAAAACGAAACAAACCGCCCCCGAAGAGGCGGTTTGTTGATGTATGGCCATAATCATCCTTGATTGGCCACCACCCTTGGTTAGCGGATACGTACCTCGAAGTCCGCTTGCGACCTCAAGTTGCCGTCACTGACTTCAATCGTGAGACGATAGGTCCCGCGACGCACTTGGCGTGAGGGGCTCAGGACTAGGTTCTGGCCATCCATACGCATCCAACGCTCACCACCGCGAATAATGCGGAAGGTCAGGTTGTCATTGTCAGGGTCGCTCGCTTCTAAGCGGTAGGTGTAGGGGTACCCGCGGTACATCGTGATATAGGCACCACGAATAGACGGTGCGGCATTGACCGGGTTGCCAACGATGTTGACCTCTGCGTTCGTTTCAGCACCCTTGAGGTTGTGCTCGTCAACGGCCCAGATGCGGAGGTTGTATCGACCAGGGCGCACGCCTGGATCAATGGTAATTTCCCAGGTGGAACCAGTTACAAACCGAAGGTGGAAGCCTTCAATTGGGTACCACCAGACGCGATAGTTATCACCGTCAGGGTCATTAACTGTGAAGTTAATCTTGTTGGTCCGACGGTTATCGTAGGTCCCACCCTTAATGTTGACGCGAGGAGCATGGTTTACTCCTGGTTCCACTGGCGGTTGGGGTTCAGAATCACTGACCACTCGAACAGTAATCGTGTGCTTCGGGCCTTCGTTACCGTTTACGTCTACAGCACTGATGGCAAATTTGTAGGTGCCAGCTGCTGTACCACGAGCAACGACAACCTGCCAGTTGTCATCACGAACGTGACGAACCGAGAATCCCGCGATCTGTGTGTAGATCACTCGACGAATGCCATCATCCTCTGGATCATCCGTTTCAAATGGAATCGTATTCTCTTGGCGGTTATTGATGGTGATATCACTCACCGCTTCAATAATCGGTCCACGATTTGGCTGTGGGTTTGTAGTTGGGGTTGGGGTCGGCGTCGGGGTAGGCGTCGGGGCTGGGGTATTACCAGCCACAATCACAAACGTCGGCTTCACATGCGGACCCTCAACACCCTTCGTATCAGTCGCCCATAAATCAAGC